>SLPZ01000304.1 GCA_007131725.1 Balneolaceae bacterium | reverse complement strand
TCAACCGCTCTCATTTTTTTTCTCACATTGTCATTCAAATAGATGAAATTTCCCGGCTCACAAATAGCAATCGGGATTCCGGGAAGTCCGCCGCCGGTGCCGGAATCAATCCATGTTTGATGTTTTTCAGTAAGCGAAAGTGGAATGGGAAGCAGCGAATGCACCACATGTTCACGCACTGTTTCACGTGAAACATTCCGGCTTACCAGATTGATTTTCTTATTCCAGTCCAGCAAATAATCAATATATCGCTCAAGCTCACTTTGATTTTTCTTATAAACTTCTCTCGCTTCATCTAAGATTTCTTTCTGAACGTGGAGTTTTGAAACATTATGTTTCACGTGAAACACCTACCTTTTTAAGTAAACCATCAGCACGGCAACATCACTTGCCGAAACTCCACTGATTCTTGATGCCTGTCCAAGAGTTTCTGGCTTAATTTTTTCCAGTTTACTCTTCCCTTCTGAAGACAAACTTTTAATTTTTCCGTAATCAATTTTATCAGGAATTGCGGTGCTCTCTTTCTTATTTAACTCCTCTACCATCTCAAATTCGCGCCGGATATATCCTTCGTATTTGATTTGAATTTCCACCTGCTCAACCACCTGTCGATTTTCAGTAATCTCTTTTACTTCTTTTTCCAATTCTACATCCGCATCAAGCAGGTCCTGCAGATGAATTTGTGGCCGGGGTATCAGTGATTTTGCTTTCACAGGCTGTGAGAGTTTTGATGTCCCTTTTGCCTCAAGCATCGGATCCATTTTCTCAGGCCTCACCGTGTAATCACTGATCAAATCATACAAACGATCCACCTCATCTTTCTTTTGGGTGAAGCGCTCATACCTCTCATCATCAACCAAACCGATCCTTCTTCCCAGATCAGTCAGACGAAGATCGGCATTGTCCTGGCGCAATAATATCCGGTGCTCGGCCCTCGATGTAAACATTCTGTACGGCTCTTCGGTGCCTTTATTGATCAGGTCATCAATTAAAACGCCAATATAGGCCTCAGATCTCTTGAGTACGAAAGGCTCTTTTTCCTGAATGTAGAGTGCAGAATTAATTCCGGCAATCAGACCCTGACAGGCTGCTTCTTCATATCCCGTTGTTCCGTTAATCTGTCCGGCAAAAAAGAGCCCGTTTATACGTTTTGTTTCCAGGCTTCTTTTTATTTGATAAGGTGGAAAATAGTCATATTCGATAGCGTATCCGGGGCGGAGCATCACAGCTTTTTCAAAACCGGGAATGGTTCTGAGCGCGTGATATTGAACATCTTCAGGGAGCGATGTTGAAAATCCATTCAAATACATCTCGTAGGTATCCCACCCTTCCGGCTCAAGAAAAAGCTGGTGCCGTTCTTTATCCGCAAAACGATTTATTTTGTCCTCGATACTCGGGCAATACCTCGGCCCCACTGATTTGATCCGCCCGTTGAACATCGGGCTTCGGTCAAATCCTGTTCTCAACATATTGTGAACTTCATCATTTGTATACCCGATCCAGCAGGTTAACTGCTCATCCAGAGAAGGCAGCTTGTCGGTCATGAACGAAAACGAGCCGGGGTCTTCATCGCCATACTGAATTTCCAGTTGGGTGTAATCGATTGAGCGGCCGTCGATGCGCGGCGGGGTTCCGGTTTTGAGCCTTCCAACTTCAAACCCAAGTTTTTCCAGAGAAGCAGAAATTCCGACAGAAGCTCTCTCACCTGAACGGCCTCCTCCAAACTGGCTTTCACCGATGTGAATAACGCCATTCAGGAAAGTGCCGCTGGTTAAAACAACAGACTTTGATAAAAAGGTCTGCCCGGTTTGAGTAACGACACCTTTAGCAGTCTTTCCATCGTTATCTGTAATAATATCAACTACATTGTCTTGACGAAAATAAACATTCGGAATTTTTTCAAGCTGTTCTCTCATCATTTTAGAATACAGCATGCGATCGCTCTGACAGCGCGGACTCCACATGGCGGGACCTTTGCTGCGATTCAGCATTCTGAATTGAACACCACTTCTATCACTCACAATACCGCTCAGCCCGCCCAGTGCATCTATTTCCCGAACAAGCTGGCCTTTTGCAACGCCTCCCATGGCCGGATTGCACGACATTTTTGCGATGGCATCCAGGTTCATGGTTATCAGCAGGGTTTTGGCTCCCATTTTTGCAGACGCACCCGCTGCTTCACTCCCGGCGTGCCCGGCACCGACAACTATCACATCGTATGTTGGATACAAACTATCCATAGTTTATTGTTATTTATATTCTTATAATTCTTTCAGCAGAACAAAAATTCATTAACAAAATATTGTTTTCTTTTCAATATTTAAATGTCTCAATTTTTTGTGAGTACAATCTCGAAAAACGTATCATTGAGTGAGATCTTGCACTTGAAACAAGCCTGAATACTATGTGGTTCAAAAAAAAGGAAGAAACTTCATCAGATAAATATTTTACGGAAGAGTGGTACCAGAAGTGGCAACAGGCTATCAACAACAGTAATGATTTTAAAAGAAAAGCAAAAAACTGGAATGCACCGCTGATCCTCAAATTTGATCCGCTTCCCGAACAATTTAAAGATGAAGATGCAATCGGTTTTTTCCTGAATCTGAAATATGGTGAATGCACAGAATTGCGCTATGCCCGGAAAAATGATTCTGATATCAGTGATGTAATTCTGTCTGCCGATGAAGAAACCTGGATCCGGCTTATAGAAGATAAGAAAGACCCCACATCTTCTATTATGAACGGGCGCTTGAAACTGGAAAAAGGCAGCCTTGTTCTTTTATCTACCCGAAAAAAAGCGGCTAAATCACTACTTGAAACTGCCCCGGTTTTTAAAGAATCCCAGCAAAAAAGAGAGTTTGTTGAGCGTGTTAAAAAAAGGAGTACTGAGGACTCTGTCCACAAACATTTCAAAACTGCCAAAACTGGGTTGAACCTATACAGCTATCCCATGCAGCTATTTCAAAAAGCGAAACAGTTTGGAATCTGGAATCCGGCCGATATAGATTTTGAGAAAGACAAAAAAGATTGGGACAATCTGACAGATGATGAAAAAAAGATTCTGATCCACCTTGCGGCACTTTTTATTGCCGGTGAAGAGGCGGTAACGTTAGATCTTCTTCCCCTCATCCAGGCTATTGCCCGTGAAGGACGAATAGAAGAGGAAATTTTTCTGACCTCTTTCTTGTGGGAAGAAGCAAAGCATACTGAATTTTTTTCTCTTTTTGTGCGGGATGTGATCGGCTATCAGCCAGATTTTGAAAAATATCATGCTCCTTTTTATAAAAGGGTTTTTTACGAAAAACTTCCTGCCGATCTCAACCGACTGAACACCGATGTTTCTCCGCTTGCCCAGTTAAAAGCATCCGGCACTTATAATATGATTGTGGAAGGCACTCTTGCCGAAACCGGTTATGCCGCATTTTCAAAAATGCTGAACGAAAACCAACTGTTGCCCGGTTTACAGGAAGGCATTATAAAACTAAAACAAGATGAATCCCGCCATATCGCATTTGGGATTTACCTGATAAAGCGTCTGCTTGAGGAAAATCCGGATCAAAAAACTGCGTTTGAAAATCATCTGGAAGAATTACTCGACGATGCTACAAACATAATCCACGAAATATTTGAACCTTATGATATTGTGCCTTTTGGTTTGGATAAAGAATGGTTTTTAAATTATGCAATCCGTCAATATCAGCTAAGGATTGATAAACTGGGCCTATATTAAAATTTTATGATTAAATCGATACTACTATTTACCTGTTTTTTATTTTTTTATGGTGAGGTTTTTGCTCAAAGTTCATCATCGCTTTTTACTATTACAAGTGCTCCTGAAACAGAATGGGCAGGCAAGGTTCAGGCCGACCTCGAGTTTGCTGAAATAGAATTCAGCACAGAGAAAATAACACGCCTTCAGTCACGCCAGGCCAGTGAGTTTATCATCTTCTCACCCGAAGGGCGGGAATACCATGTAGAAGTGAATCGAGTGATTGAGTTTGACGAGAACAATTGGTCTGTAACGGGAACCATCAATTCCAACTGGAAAAACTCTCTGACTCTCTCCTTTTCCGGTGATAAAGCACTCTCCGGGGTCAAAGTTGTAACAGATCATTCGTTTTATCAACTTCGGTATGATGCAACCAGAGATGCACACATCATCGTTGAAATTGATCCGCACGAAACTGATGTCATCTCCTGTGGTGTAGATCATGAGACTGAAACCGGAACCATTGATCCGTCACATCACTATTATGATGGTTTTCGTGGAAAGGAAATGCCTGAGCCCCAACATGGCGATCTCACCATCATAGACGTGATGATTGTTTACACTCCTTCCGCACGTAACTGGGCAAATGCACCGGGCAGAGGCGGAATTGATAACGTTATTAATGAGGCTATGGCCATTGCTCAAAATTCTGTTGACAATTCTGAGGTAAATCTTGAACTCAGGCTTGTACATCGGGCAATGGTAGAATATAGTGAATCCGGAAGTTCTGCTACTGATTTACGCCGGCTAACCGCATCAAGAACGTTTAATCCATGGGATGAAGGAGACTATCTTCTTGAAGTACACGAAATGAGAGATACCTATGGCGC
>SLPZ01000069.1 GCA_007131725.1 Balneolaceae bacterium | reverse complement strand
GCCTCACGATAAACGGAAAAGAATACAACACACTGCTGAAAAATGTGGATTATGATCCGGTAACAGACCGGTGCATCCACGCCGATTTTTATGTGCTCGATCCTGAAACACCGGTTAAACTCAAAGTTCCGATTCGTTTAAACGGAATTGCAAAAGGGGTGAGAGACGGAGGAGGCCGGGTATTCCAGCCGCTGCGTATTGTTAGTATCAAAGTAGTGCCTGAAAAAATTCCTTCAATGTTCGAACTTGATATTTCCGACCTGGACATAGGTGACTCTCTGCACGTAAGTGAACTGGACATGGAAGGCATTGAACCACTCGATGAGCCAACAAGAACCATTGTAACCATAGCACCTCCGAAATCCGAAGCTGCCTTTACATCAGTTCTTGAAGAAGAACCAGAGGAAGAAGAAGTTCTGGAAACTGATGAGGAGGCTCTTGCTGAGGGAGAAGAACCCGAAGAAGGCGAGGCTGAAGAAGGAGAGGACGAAGGAAAAGAAGAAGAAAAATAAATGTTTGAATTTTAAATTATGGCATTAATTGCAGGCCTGGGAAATCCCGGAGTTGAGTACAAAGGTACACGCCATAATGTAGGGTTCGAACTCATCGACATTTTATCTGAAAAACTGACCATTACTCTTAAACCGGGTAATGGTCTTTTCTTTTTTGGGAAAGGGCAATTTAAAAGTAAAAAAGTAACCCTGATAAAACCGGTTACTTTTATGAACCGCAGCGGCAAAGCGGTATCCCGTGCCATAGCGGAAACAGAAACCCCGCTTTCCGACTGCTTAATCTGCTACGATGACATCAACCTTGAACCGGGCAAAATCCGGATCAGGCCTTCCGGAACTGCCGGAGGGCATAACGGCCTGACGGATATTTTAAACCAGCTTCAAACCCGCGAAATTCCAAGACTGAGAATCGGCATCGGGAACGACTTTCCGAGAGGCAGGCAATCCGATTATGTACTGTCCCCATTCACCCCCGAACAGAGAAAATTGGTGGATGAGGCTCTTGAGGTTGCATCCGAGGCAATTTTGGCGTTTCTTCGTGGTGGAATTGATTTGGCCATGAACAAATTTAACTAACTTATACTTATCGCTAACTGAAAACCAATAACCAATAACATGCTTGATTCAATATTTTATCTAATTCCTGCAGCCGGCTTACTTGCCCTGTTGTTTACCTATATCAAGGCATCCTGGGTTTCCAAACAGGATCCCGGAGATGACAACATGGTTCGGATTGCCGGGCATATCTCTGAAGGTGCAATGGCATTTCTCAGAGCTGAATATAAAACACTTTCCATCTTTGTGATTCTTGTGGCAATACTGCTTTCCTACCAGGGAGCCGTTACCGAAGGCTCATCCTACATGATTGCCGTTTCCTTTATTGTAGGTGCCATCTGTTCTGGCCTGGCCGGATTTATCGGAATGAAAGTAGCCACAAATGCTAACGTTCGAACAACAAACGCGGCGCGAACCAGCCTCGGTAAAGCCCTCGAGGTGGCCTTCTCTGGCGGTTCCGTGATGGGACTTGCGGTAGTAGGCCTTGGAGTGCTCGGGCTTAGCCTGCTCTTCATTCTTTTTGGCTGGCAGTTCGACCTCCACAACCAGGCAACACCCGCCGATACTCAAACCGTTCTTGCACTGGTGATTACTGTAATTACCGGATTTTCTTTTGGTGCTTCTTCAATTGCACTATTTGCACGTGTTGGCGGCGGAATCTATACAAAAGCAGCCGATGTGGGTGCCGACCTTGTGGGTAAAGTAGAAGCCGGAATTCCGGAAGATCACCCGCTGAACCCCGCAACCATCGCCGATAACGTAGGTGACAATGTGGGTGATGTTGCCGGTATGGGTGCCGACCTTTTCGAGTCTTTCGTTGGGTCTATTATTGGTGCTATGGTACTCGGCGCTGTTTTCTTTACACTTTTTGAAGCGGATGCCGGTGCTGCGATGGGTGGCATGAGTGGAGTGTATCTGCCGCTGCTGCTGGCCGCCACAGGAATTGTGACTTCCATAATCGGAACTCTGTTTGTGCGTGTTAAAGAGGAAGGGTCTGATCCTCATAAAGCACTTAACATCGGAGAATTCGGGTCGGCTATTCTGATGGCCGTTATTTTCTATTTTTTGATTACCTGGCTGCTGCCATCAAGCTGGAGTTATAATGATCCGCTCTATGGCCGTGTGTTTGAGTACACATCACTGGGAGTATACCTGGCGACCATCGTTGGGCTGTTTGCCGGACTGGGCATTGGTTTAATAACCGAATACTTTACCGGATTTGGTAAAAAACCGGTTATCGGAATTGCAGAGCAGTCGCTCACCGGACATGCCACAAACATTATTTCCGGGCTGGGTGTTGGGATGCTTTCAACAGCCTTCCCTATCCTGATTATTGCATTTGCAATTATGTTCTCATTCCATCTCGCGGGGCTGTACGGAATAGCTATCGCTGCCGTTGGAATGCTCTCAAATACCGGAATTCAGCTTGCCGTGGATGCTTACGGGCCTATTTCTGACAATGCCGGAGGTATAGCCGAAATGTCTGAGCTACCGCCTGAAGTTCGTGAAAGAACCGACAGGCTCGATGCCGTTGGTAACACAACAGCAGCTATCGGTAAAGGTTTTGCCATCGGTTCTGCCGCTCTTACAGCACTTGCCCTGTTCGGCGCGTATATGACCTCAGCCGGAATTACAACAATCGACATTTCCGAAGCCAATGTGATGGCAGGAATATTTGTGGGCGGAATGCTTGCGTTCGTATTCTCGGCACTTTCGATGAACGCTGTTGGCCGGGCTGCAAAGTCGATGATCGAAGAAGTTCGACGGCAGTTTGCTACCATTCCCCCGCTTAAGGCGGCTCTTGAAGTAATGAGAAAGAATGAAGGGACTCCGCAGAACGAGTGGAGTGACGATGACAAAAAAACATTCGATGCAGCTCATGGTACCGCCGAATACAGCAAGTGTGTTGAGATTTCCACAAAATCGGCACTTCGTGAAATGATCACACCCGGGCTGATGGCCGTTCTTGTTCCTGTTCTTGTCGGTTTTATCTTCGGCAAAGAAGCACTGGGCGGCCTGCTTGCAGGCGTAACGGTAGTAGGTGTGTTGATGGCCATTTTCCAGGCAAATGCCGGTGGTGCATGGGATAACGCCAAGAAAATGGTTGAGGCCGATATTGTGATTGACGGTAAAACCTATAGCAAAGGTTCCGATGCCCACAAAGCAACCGTAACCGGGGATACGGTGGGAGATCCGCTGAAGGATACTTCAGGCCCATCGCTTAATATTCTGCTGAAACTGATTGCCGTAATCGCACTTGTGATTGCCACTGCTCTGTAAAACAGAAATCAGTTGTAATTATTGAACCCCGGAGGGAATGTCTCATCCGGGGTTTTTTGTTTTACGACCATATAAAGAAAAAGCCACAATAATATCGGATACTTTTGGAATGGATATATTCAAACTCATTTTCGAACACGACCTTCGCCTCGATCAGCTTCGGGAACGCCAGCTCGATCGTTCAGAGCAGGAAGTAACCGGCAGTATCGAAGATTTTTTAAGGCCTGATCCAACCTATTCCAAATTCTATATCACGGGCACCGACATGAATGGCCCCTATTTTGGATTGAATGCACTTCAGAATTATGAACAAGTAATCAGCGCTTTGGAAACCGCCCTTGAAGATTTTCATGTTTTTGCCGGGAAAAAATTGGTTCAGTTTAATGAGGCCCTGAAGAATGCTGATTTCGGAGAAGCCCTGATTTTGTCAGTTAAAGAGGAAGTGAGCCGGGACAGCCAAAAACTGCGTATCGATGACGGAAGTAATATTGGGCATAAAAAGCCGGAACTTGCTGAAGTTTTAGAAGACGGCGATTTGGTGCTATATAAAGAAAAAGCCCACCAGGGGTTCGACCTTCACCTGTTTTCCAAGGCCAATATTTATACGAAATTATTCCACCCGTTTAAGAGCCTGGTTTCTGATACGTTCAGGTTTTTCAGTGTCAACGGAAAGCGGATCCATTCCGAGCGCACATTTTATTTCGAAACCTGGACACTGCACCGCCCGCCACACGGGGCTGAGGAGGTTTTTAAGGATACAATGCTTTAAACACACTCTCACAATTTCCGGCTGAAAATCAGCAGCCTCTGGCTTGATTCCTCTTTAAAAGTATTGCCGTGATAATCACCGAAAATATCGAAGATCTCAAACCCTGCTTTGGTAAGATTCTCCTCAAACCAGGATTTATCATACAGTTTTACGCGTTCAGAATACTTTACAGGCTCATCGAGTTTTGGGCCGGTAAATGTTATAATTTTGTGCACCATGCCGTCTTCGATAAATCGTTCAATGCTGTATTCCAGGTTTTTGTAATGGCCCTGATCTTCGGGAGTTAATGTGTTTTTTACATGTTCGGCATTTAAAAAATCGATCAGAAACACACCCTCTTTTCGCAGCATGCCGGCGGCACTGCTCAGAATTTTTTGGTTTTCCTCATCATCCAGAAAATAGCCGAAGCTTGTAAACAGGTTCAAAACGGCATCAAACAGCTCGTTCAACGGATGCCGCATATCTCTGATTTCGAAAGTAACGTTGGCGACGCCCTG
>SLPZ01000136.1 GCA_007131725.1 Balneolaceae bacterium | reverse complement strand
TGGAAAAAATTCCCTCAGAACTTGCCAAAAAAGTGACTGAGTCCGTTTCCGTGCCCACCATCGGCATCGGGGCCGGGCCACATTGCGACGGGCAGGTGCTTGTGCTTCACGACATGCTCGGACTGAATAAAGATTTTTCACCAAGATTTCTGCGAAGGTATGCCGATCTGCATGCATCTATGACCAATGCCGTTGGCAGCTACATCAAAGATGTGAAGAGCGGAGATTTTCCCAACGAAAGTGAGCAGTACAAGTAATTGAACGTTAGCTGTTGAATTCACGGATCAAAATGCTTTTCGAGCGAAATTGATGTTATCAAGAACCTGCGAGAGTCCGCCAGGTCCTCGCAGAGTTCGATTTGTGGATTAAATTGAATCATACACGATTCAGCATATCCCGAATGGCCTTCAGGCTTTTAGTCTGCTTAACGGATTATTCTGAATACAACAGCTATTTTTTTGCAATCATTATTTAAAATTTTATGTCCAGTCAACAAAAACCGTTAATCCTTGTCTGTAACGATGACGGAATTTTTTCCCAGGGAATCAAAGCCCTGGCAGAGGTTGCCGATGAATTCGGCGATGTGGAAATTATTGCCCCCGACCGCCAGCAGAGTGCTGTTGGCCATGCAATTACCATTCAAACACCGCTGCGTTCACGAGCTTTCAGGATCGACAACCGGTTCAACGGCCAGGCCGTTTCGGGCACCCCGGCCGATGCCATCAAGCTTGCGCACAACCAGCTTTTGAAACGCAAGCCCGATCTCGTTGTTAGCGGCATCAATCACGGGAGCAATGCGGGCATCAACATTCTCTACTCGGGAACAGTAAGTGCGGCCACGGAGGGCACCATTCTCGGATATCCTTCCATTGCTATCTCCTGCACCGATTTTGATGAGCAGGCAGACCTCTCCGGGGCAAAAGAAGCCGCCCGCAGGGTAATCGGCTATGTGCTGAACCACGGCCTGCCAAAAGGAGTGACCCTGAACCTGAATGCTCCCTCCGGCCCTCTGAAGGGAATCAAATGGGTGCGTCAGGCCAACAGCCGGTATGTGGAAGAGTTTGAGGGACGAATCGATCCCCACAACCGCTCCTACTACTGGATGACCGGCAAATTCCAGCTTCTTGATGAGGATAACGACAACGATATTGCCGCCCTCGAAAAAGGATACGCCTCTCTCACACCCATCCAGTATGACTTAACCTCCTACTCCCTGCTAAATGACTTGAAGGATATTGATATATAAAGACCTCGTCTGCCCGTTGCAGTTTCGGGCTGACGAATTTTGAGTGAAGATAGTGAAGGATTGGGGGAGGTTTGCAGGGAACTCGGCAGACGAGGAATGTACTCGTCAGCCGAGATGGGTATGCATCACAACCCATTCTTCCTCAAATTTTTTACCAGGTGCAGCCAGAAAGCTTCCACTTTCGGCTTTCTCTCTTTGCTCACCTGGATTTCAATTTGCTCCAGGTGGCTGATGTCCAGCTTTTTCAGGTGTTTGCCCCATTTTGAGCTTTCCGCCGACACAAAAGAATCATTCTCACCCTCATTTTGATAAATGAGCTGATTCTGTACACGATAGATTGGATTCAGCGGCTCTTCTGTACCTTTTCCCACAGCCGCACTGTAAGAAAAGTAGAGGATGCCATCCACATTTGGGGTGTTGGGATTGAACTCCTTATTCACATAATCGCGGGTAAGCTGCTCAACGGCAGCCACGGCATTGCTTTTTTGTGATGGAAAAATACTTTCACCAAACCAGTCGGCCAGTTCCGCCAGTTTCTCTTTCACTGCTTCCGGTGCGGTCAAAACCAGTTCGGCAAGGCTTGTGCCCCTGTGCGGAGCAGCAACGGTTGTGAGCGATGCGACAGAATCTTTTATGCCGAGATGGGTCAGAGCATATCGCATATCGAGTCCGGCCATACTGTGCGCCACCACATTCATTTTTTCATATCCATACGTTTTTTTGAGATTGTCAATAACATCAGCCCATTGTTGGGCACGGATATCGATGGTGGCATAGGGCACAATGTTCGGGGCAAATGTGTGGATGCCATACTCACGCAGGCGCATACAGGAAGTGTGCATGGGAGAGGGGCTGATCAGCATGGCGAACCCACCGTAACCGTGGCACATCAAAACCGGGTATTTCAGTTGAATAATTTCAGGCTGCGGAAATTGAGCCAGCTCAAGTTTTTTCAGGTAAGTTTTAGGTTCAATCCACTTCATACTTGTTTAAATAGTTTTTTAACGTGAGTACGATACAAAATTGTTGAATTTTGCAACCTGCCTGTTTGCGAATGCTTTCAAAAATTTTGTAGTACAATTTTGGTTAGCCATTCAAATTTATTAGTTGATCAGAAGGTCAAAAAAGTCTGTTTCTTTAGCTATTTCTTACCCATTGCTTTCATCATCTGGTTACAGATGTTTTTTTAAAAACCGTCAGGTTTATTTTGAATGATCTGAGTTGATAATTTAAGAAAAATCCGCTTGCGGATGAGCGATTTTATAGCCCCGGATTTCCGTACAGCGATCCCTACGGCAATCCGGTACGTGTTTAGAGGCCTGACAGAGTGCGTTAGTCCCGACAAGCCTGTCGGGATCGCGGGCAACTGTTTAATAGGGAGTTATCTTTGGCTCACAACTCTTACAGGAACCGAAAAGCACGGTGCTCTGTCAGGTTGTTAGATTCAAGCCGCTAAACAGATACGAAATCCGGAGCTATGAAATTGGTTATGCCTAACGGCATTTTCTACGTCAATGAGGAAAAATTAATTTGAATATGGATTCCACTAAATAGTAGTCTGCACTAAAATAAACCGTCTCTAAAAACAATCCTTCACGCTTCGATACGCCGGTATCTTAGATTTCTATAAATCAGAAGGCCGTGTAATATTAGTCTGGACGGTATCGCTCGAAATACTGCCAAAAATGCCGATTCCTCCCTCAATATTATAAACCAGGTTTGGGATTTCGCCGGGAGAGAGCGTTGAGCCGCCAAGCTGTACTTCCTGAGATCGAACCAGATCAGAGAGATTTTTATCAACCAGGCTGGTTACGATCCGGTTTTGTCCAAAAAAAGCAACTCCAATCCAGGGGAATCTGAGTGTTATGGTTCCGTCCGGGTTCACATCAAAATTGGCTTCGTTAACCAGCCCCGAAGAATTCACAAGAACATCATCAAGCTCAATGTTTTCGTCATCGAAACTGGCTCTGTAAAACGGGGTGAGGTTTTCAATTTCGGGTTCGTCTGCAATAATACTGAAAACATAAACCTGCCGGTCTGTTCTTCCTTCGGTTTTTGATATGATGATTTCCAGTTGTTCTCCGGATTGATATTCCACCGAGTCGGCTACTATATTCAAAATTTCAAACTCATCCGGTATGGTGGTATATGCCCGGATGATTTCAGGCCGGTCATTAAAATCAATATCCAGTCTGTAGGTTCGATTCGGTAACATCCGATGGGCTGGATTGGTTGCGATATAGATGCCATTGTTTGCCGAGATGTAATAATATTCAAAAACCTCTTCACTTTCTCCGGATTCATCCAGCAAAACTATCTGTACATTGCCATCGCTCAAAGCTGTTTCTGCCGGATCGAAGAACTCCTCGGCCGGTGATGTGGTGTGAACGCGCACAATAGGCAGCGGGTTGTTCGCAACCGCGTAAGCTTCAACAACCACAAGTTCCTCATAATCATCCTGATTGTATGTTTCGCACGAAAGCACGGTAAATGCACAAATCAAGATCAGAGCAGAAAAAATCAATTTTATTGCCGGTGCTTTTGAAATCATCTTCACTTATCCTAAAAATTAACGGTGTATGAAATGGAGGGTATAATCGGAAGCAGGTTTACATCATCACGTTGTACCGGATTTTCATCAAAATCGTAATTATAAAACCACACATTGCGGCGTGAGTAGACATTGATCAGTTGGAATTGCCATTCGGCATCACCGAGATCAAAAAACCTGCCTTTCCGGCTTAATGAAAGGTCGAGCCGGTGATAGGATGGCAGCCTGGATGCATTCACATTCCCAACGACAAACACATTTCTGGAAGCATTATCCCAGGGAACGTTTGAAAACTGCGTGCGGCCCAACGGTTTTGTGTAAGCCTGACCGGTTGCGTAATTAAAAACTGCATTCGCACTCCATCGGTCGGATAACCTGTAACTTGTTACCACATTTACATCGTGGGTTCTGTCGTATTTTGGCGGATAAAACCGTGCCCTGGTGGGATCGTCCAGGATGGGAGCGTTAAACCCTGGAAATTTTCTTCGGGTAATGCCGTACGTATAACCCACAAAACCGGTGAGAGAACCGGTCTGTTTTTCCAGAAAGAGTTCTACGCCGTACGCATATCCCTCGCCAAATCGGAACAGTTCGTGATAATCCAGGCCGGCCGGATCTGTCACAAACGGGTCCAGTTCGAACAGATCGCGCATGGTTCTGTAGTAGATCTCCACATCAAATCCGTAGCCGGAAAAGGGAATAGTTTTGGCGCCGAGCACAAACTGATCACCGTAAGCCGGGGGGACTCCCTCATCAGTGGTGAGCCATAAATCGAAACCTGAGAATGCTTCGTTGGTAATGAGCGAAAGATACTGGTGATAGCGCCCGTATGCGGCCTGGAATCGCAGGGCATCGTTCGGGCGGAATTCTGCGGATATGCGGGGATCGAGCCGGAAATATCCGCCTTCGGTGAATGAATTTAGCCGCACTCCGCCGGTAAAGGTCCATCTGTCTGATGGCCGCCAGCGGTTCTGAAGATATGCGGAAAGATATTGAGACTGAATTCTGCTGTTAAAAGTCTGCTGGTTATCGAACCTGTCTCTAAACCTGAGAGTAATATTTCCGCCCCAAACTCCTGCAGTGATGATATGATCTTCATGCGGTAAATATTCCAGGTCGCCTTTGAACGAAAAATCGAGGATATCGTTGTTTCTTTGGAACTCTGTGCCGGCAATTTCAAATTCCGGGCGGTTGAAATAGCGTGAGCCGGTTAAAGTAAAAAATCCGAAAACCCGGTCAGAAAAAATTCTCCTCCACTGACCGCTCACGGTTTGATTTCCATACCTCAGCCGGATGGAGGCATCTTCCTGAAAGGGGATGGACACAAGATCGTTTCCGGCATAAAATGCCAGTGAGAAACGGTCGTTTTCCGTGGCATCGAAATTCAATTTTCCGTTTACATCGTAGAAATAAAAGCGGTCGGGCACTCCGTCTATACTCCTTCTCAACACAGAAAGTACAGGCTCAAGGGTTGACCGTCTCACTGCAAGCATCCAGGAACCCGTTCCCTCGCCCAAAGGCCCTTCAACAGAAGCCCTCGATGCGAGCATTCCCAGGCTCACCGTACCCCGGTTTTCCATCCGGTTTCCGTCTTTGTTATACACTGTGAGAACGGAGCCGATCCGCCCTCCATACTCCGCCGGATATCCGCCTTTATAGAGGCGCACATCTTTTACGGCATCGGGGTTGAAAGTTGAGAAAAACCCGAAAAAGTGAGTCGGGTTATAGACTGTGGTTTCATCCAGCAAAATCAGGGTTTGATCGGGGCTTCCGCCGCGCACATACAAGCCGCTCGAAAAATCGGAGGCCGCTTTTACCCCCGGCAATAACTGGACTGACCGGAACACATCCGGCTCAATAACCGATGGGAGTTCTTTAATGAGCTGAGTGGAAACCTGTGCCCGCCCGATATCGCGCAGCTCCTCACGGTCTGCTTCACCGGTAACAACAATGGCATCGAGTTCTGCGCCTTCGGGCAGCAGTTCAATATTCAGCCGAAGATTCTGACCGGGTTCGAGAGTAACTTCCGTCTCGTAGCGGCGGTAACCGATGTAACTGGCAGCAAGCGTGTACGTGCCCGGAGGAACATTGGTGATGGTGTAATAACCCGATGTATTGGACGAAGTGCCCCGGTTAATTTCAAGCAGGGCGACATTTGCCATGATCAGGGTTTCGCCGGTTCTGCTGTCGGTGATGTAGCCATTAATTGAAGCAGTTTCCTGTGCATTTATGGTAAACAGTGCTCCCAGACCGAAAAAAATGATGAACAGAAATAATGCGGGCTTCAAAGGATTAGGATGATATTTTTAAAATTCAGGCTAATGTAAGATATACGTATTTATCGAAAGAAAGTTGTCACCTGAGTTCGATAAAATGTGCTATTTAAGATGTATTTAAGTCTCCTCTTTACAGAGGCTGTGAGAAAATTGTTTTTCAAAAATATTGTCTTAAAAAATTTAAGTTTTGAGCCCTGATGTTGATGTCAGTCTTTTCGGACCCACCCCCAGCCCCTCCCTATCACACCAAAAAGCGGTGTGACAAGGAGGGGAGCTTAATAATCATCTTTTTTTATCGAATTCAGATTTATCGAAAAAATATAATTTACGCTGACAAATGAATTTTATTTGATGTGTAAATGATTTCCATGAAAAACTGTTTAGTATATTCAAATCATTCCCGATGGTACGAAATGGCGCGGATTTTCGTTATCTTTGTGTAAATAAATAAAAGTACTGTTCTTTGATACATTGATGTGAAACAATTTGGGGGTGTACCGGATTCGACGGGTTGAGTACATTCACAGGTTGCATGCCGAGTTTGTCCGATGAGTCTCGTAAAAAATCATCATGGAATAAACGTAATTGACAACAATTACTCATACCGACTCGCAGCTTAAACTGATGGGTCCGTTCCATCGGGTGTTCGTCCATTGACCCCGTTTCGGAGCGCCGACTTAGATGGACTTTTCCGAAGTGCGTGTCTGCCGCGTGGCTGGAGAACTTAATGCAGAATAGGGTAGTGTTGCTTTGCTGTTGAGCATTGCATTACCCGAAACTTAATCAGCAGCTAAGCATGTAGATACTTGATGGGTTGCCAATTCGGACGCGGGTTCAACTCCCGCCACCTCCACCAAATTAAGAAGCCCCGCAAGGATAATATACCTTTCGGGGCTTTTTCTTTAGATGTTACAATTGTTGTTACTGAGTTAGTTCATTGCGAAGCAGTGCTTCGCGGTTCGACTCCCGCTACCTCCACCAATTTTATAGATGACGCAAGCATCCTGCTTGTGCCATTTTTTTTATTTCAATTCTCGGAGTAAGTCAGGGCTTTCTATTCTGAGCTTTTTTTAGCAAATGATAGGCTTTGTGATCCCATTCATTAAACCAACATACCGTACCTGACGGCATGGAGCAATTTCGGGCTGTACTCTCGGTTTCTACAAAGATGCTGTTCCGGCAGGGACATAATATTTGTAGAAATAAGGTTGTTCATCTACCAGCAACCGTGCCTTTAGGTACGGAACCTCGGGCGCTTTTCCATATTTGTTGATTAATCCAAAAAAATAAAGCTAAATTTTTGGAGTATTTAGTGTAGAATAGTTATTCTGAATAATATAGGAACGCATCATGTGAGGTTTATCCAACTTAATCCGGTTTTCATGGGGAAATTTTCTACTACGATAATCACAATTCTACTCCTTGCAATTTTTTCATTTTCTTGTTCAACGGAGAGTACTCCTGTCTATCAACTTACCACATCGGCAGAACCATCAGAGGCAGGCACTGTAACCCCGGCCACGGCAGAAGTTGAAGAGGGAGATTCCATTGAGGTATCGGCATCAGCCAATGAGCATTGGGTATTTGACCGTTGGAGTGGTGATCATACCGGAACAGAAAATCCAGCTTCTATAGTGATGGATACCGATAAAAGTGTTACTGCTCTTTTTGAAAAACAGGAGTATCCATTAACCATTGAAATAGAAGGGGAAGGATCAGTCAGCCAGCAAGTGATTCAGTCCAGAACCACAGATTATCCACATGGTACATTGGTAGAGCTGACAGCCGAGCCTGATGACGGATGGGAGTTTATTGAATGGGGTGGGGATGCGAGTGGTGATGAAAATCCAATAAATGTTACCGTTGAAGGCGAAACTACTGTCACTGCCACATTTGAACGCATTGAGTATCCGCTAACCATTGAGATCGAGGGACAGGGAAATGTTGAACAACGTGTGGTTCAATCCAAAACCACAGACTACCCGGAAGGAACTGTTGTTGAGCTGGAAGCCATTGCGGATGAAAACTGGGTGTTCTCGGAATGGAGTGGTGATTTGGAAAGTGATGACAATCCGGCAACCATTACCATTGATGAGCCGAAGACCGTTACGGCTACATTTTTACGAACCTATAAACTGACCACCATAGCAGAGCCGGATGAAGGCGGTTCTGTGATTCCACAAGATACGGTGTTAATCAGGGATACCGATATTGATATTGAAGCGATAGCCAACGAAGGATGGGAGTTTACCGGCTGGGAAGGAGATTATTCTGGTGATAGCAATCCGCTGAGCCTGACAATGGATGGTAATAAAACACTAACTGCAAATTTTAAACGCATAGACTATCCGTTAACAGTAACAACACAGGGAGAGGGTGAGGTAGAACAACGGGTGGTTCAGCCAAAAACCACAGACTATCCTTTTGAGACGGTGGTGGAACTGACGGCTATTCCCGCCGAGGGATGGGTATTCACAGGCTGGGATGGGGATTTGGAAGGCAGCGAGAGTCCCCAAACGATAACCATTACAGAGGAGAAGAATGTAACAGCGGTGTTTGAACGTGACTTTTTCGACGTAACGGTGAGTGTTGAAGGGGAAGGCGAGGTGGATATAGCCTTAGAAAGCGGAGGCCAGGACAATGGGCGGTTCGAATATGAGTCGGAGTTAACGCTTACGGCCACAGCGGCAGAGGGCTGGCAGTTTACCGGATGGCAGGGCGACCTCGAAGGCGATGACAATCCGGCAAGTGTTAGCATTGATGGAGAGATCACCGTTACGGCCCACTTCACAAGAAAAGAGTATCCGCTGACGATTACCATTGAGGGCGAAGGTGAGGTGGAAAAGCAGATTATCTCCTCTCCAAAAACCACAGACTATCCCTTTGAGACGGTGGTGGAACTGACGGCCATTGCTGCCGAGGGATGGGAGTTTATTGAATGGGGTGGGGATATTAATTCATCAGATGAAGTTATTGAAATAACCATTGAAGAAGAGACCCATATCACAGCTATGTTTGAACGCATTGAGTATCCGCTAACCATTGAGATCGAAGGAGAGGGAGAAGTAGACCAGCGTGTGGTTCAGCCAAAAACCACAGACTATCCTTTTGAGACGGTGGTGGAACTGACGGCTATTGCTTCCGAAGGATGGGTATTCACAGGCTGGGATGGGGATTTGGAAGGCAGCGAGAATCCTCAAACGATAACCATTACAGAGCAGAAGAATGTAACAGCGGTATTTGAACGGGACTTTTTCGATGTGTTGGTTAGTGTTGAAGGGGAAGGCGAGGTGGATATAGCCTTAGAAAGCGGAGACCAAGATAACGGACAGTTTGAATATGAATCGGTCTTAACGCTGACAGCCACAGCAGATGATGGTTGGGAATTTGCCGGATGGCAGGGCGACCTCGAAGGTAGTGAGAATCCCGAAACAATCACTGTTGAGGGAGAAACTACTATCACGGCACTCTTTACGAGGAAAGAATATCCGCTGACGATTACCATTGAGGGCGAAGGTGAGGTGGAAAAACAGATTATTTCCACTCCAAAAACCACGGACTATCCTTTTGAGACGGTGGTGGAACTGACGGCTATTGCTTCCGAAGGATGGGAGTTTATTGAATGGAGCGGGGATGTAAGCGGTGAGGAGAATCCAGTTACTGTAACCGTTGAAGGCGAAACAACGGTTACGGCCACATTTGAGCGTATTGAGTATCCCCTTACCATTGAGATTGAGGGACAGGGAAATGTTGAACAAAGTGTGGTTCAATCTAAAACCACAGACTACCCGAAAGGAACCATTGTTGAGCTGGAAGCCATTGCAGATGAAAACTGGATGTTCTCGGAATGGAGTGGTGATTTGGAGGGTGATGACAACCCGGCAACCATAACCATTGATGAACCAAAGACAGTTACTGCCACATTTTTACGAACTTATAATTTGACTACCATCGCTGAGCCAGATGAAGGTGGATCTGTTATACCATCTGATACGGTATTGATCAGAGATACAGATATTGATGTTGAAGCCATAGCCACTGAAGGATGGCACTTTACAAACTGGGAGGGTGATTTTACAGGGAGTGTAAATCCGTTTAATCTGACAATGAACGGCAATAAAACCATAGTAGCCAATTTTGAACGGAATGAATACATCCTTAACATGGAAACAACAGGAGAGGGAGACATAGTCGCTGAACTGATATCCGGTACAGAAACTGCTGATGGATATCTCTTTGAATCGGAAGTAAGCTTGACCGCAATTCCAGGAGAAAACTGGAATTTCCTGCGCTGGGAGGGAGATGTGCAGAGCGAAGAGAATACCATCGAAATAGAGATGGACGGCGATAAAACCATTACAGCAGTATTTATTGAATTTGCCGGTGGTGATGGCAGTGAAAGCAATCCTTACCAGGTAGCCAACTTGCATCAGCTACAGCGGGTGGGAGCCTATCTTAACAAACACTTTATACAAATAGCTGATATTGATGCAAGTGAAACCGAGTTTTGGGAAGTTTATAATGAGAACATGGGTATCTCATTAATAGGCTTTGAACCAATTGGAAATCAGAAAGAAAAATTTACGGGTTCCTACGATGGGCAAGGCTTTAATATTCAAGCTCTTTATATGGAAAGAGTCTCAGAGTCGGCAAACTCAAATGGCCTATTTGGATACTTAAAAGATGCTGTACTGAAAAACGTAATTATTGAAAATGTCAATATTTGGCTTTGGGCTGGAGGAGGTGGAGCTTTAGTAGGTGTAAATAAAGGATACATTGAAAATGTAAGTATTTCTGGTGTTCTTATCTCTGAATCACTCGATGACAGTTATTATTTAGGTGGGATTGCCGGCATAAATTTTGGAACGATTCATAAATCACAATCTAATGTTTCGGTCAATAGTCAAGTCGGTACAACTGGTGTTGGAGGTTTAGTAGGAAAAAATGAAGGTGAAATATCTGAATCCCATACATCAGGTAGTTTATCAAGGCCAGAAAATGGGCGTTATGTATTAGGCGGATTAGTTGGTATTAATTCAGGTATGATAACCCGATCTTTTTCGACTACAGATATTGAAGAAGGCGCTCTATTAGGCGGTCTTGTAGGGGTTAATACAGGTGAAGGCATGATCATTGATTCATACGCCACAGGCAATATTTTCGGCTTGTGTGAAGCAGGGGGCTTGGTAGCAATCAATGAAGGAAATGCTGTAATTGAAAGTTCTTTTTCTAAAGGCAATGTGGAAACCTACAATATTCTTTGTGGTGGAGGAACAGGAGGATTGGTAGGCGTAAATAGTGGTAATGCATTGATAAAAAAATCTTATTCAAATGGTAACGTGTCAAGTGGTGTTGAAGATCAGATTACATCTGTGGGTGGTTTAATTGGAATAAATTTTGGTACCGTAGTAGAGGTATACTCAACAGGTACTGTAACAGGTGAGTCTGAATATGATGATATTCCACTACACAAAGGAGGTTTAATAGGCAGTCAAGGACAAAATTCAGTTGTTGAAAGTAGTTATTGGGATGTGCAGGCGAGCCAGTTAAATGATGGTGTTGGTAGCGGAGAAGGCAGTTTCAATGAAATAGAAGGGCTTCAAACCGCTCAAATGCAAGGCACTGCAGCCAGGGAAAACATGCCGGAGTTCGATTGGGATAATATCTGGCTAACCGTTACATCCGGCTATCCCATTTTAAGGTGGCAAAATGATTAAACCATGAAATAATACCTCATAGACATATTACCTGTTATAGATGAATACAGTGCTTTCGATAATACCTGAATCAATCACCTTTCTGAAGGCTGAATTCGTCCTGAGGCATGCTGTCAAGTAGTTTCAGCGAAGGATAAGTTAAACTGATATTGGAGTTAAAACATTCTTTACTTAACAATTTGTCAGCAGCATCATCATACTCTAAAGAGTGAAAAGCAATGGCAGCGGGCCTGAAAAGTGCAAGATATCGGCATTCATCAAATTCCGGATTTGGGTTAAAGTGCGTTGTGGAAGTATGGCCATGGATATAATCAACCAGATTGTCGAGTGCAGGTTTTAAACCACCATAGTTTGGGGATTCAAAAACCGGCCAGTCCCGATCGTACCCTGTTCTGTTTTTCCGGATTGTTGCTACGTTCATATATGCGCGAAGATTGAAATAAACATAATGCTGAGATCTTGCGCGATTTCTTTCATGAGTTTGAACACCATCAACCCCAAATTGTTTTTCTATTTTATCTTCTACAGGCATAATATGCCTCTCTGAATTGAGCAAGTGCTCTTGATTGGAAAACAGAAAAAAACTGGCTTTTTGAGCATCTTTCCAGGTAGAAATATTGCTGCAACTATAGTCGCTGCAATATGCATCCGGATTATAGTTTTGTACGATCCAGTTGGAAAAATGATAAAACCACTCTTTTAGCTTTATATGATGGTTCGGGTTCCAATATTGGCTGTCGTAAATTAAACTAACCGCTTCTATCACATTTATAAAATCATTGGCGTCGATAATACCTTGTGTGCCACCCCCACCGGTTCCTGGTATTCCCAATCGCACTTGTGAGAAATTCATGTTGGGATTCATTTTTGTTTCTGGATCAAAGAACCATGCTTTTAACAGATCGGCAGCTTTTTCAGCATAAATCTCATTTTCACTGAAAAAATAGGCAAGAGAGAGTGTGTAAACAGCAGATGAAAATCGTGCAAGCCTTATTCGGTCAAATTCGTCTACCAGCGGATTACTGAAAGATTCATCTTGATAAGGGTTGCCATCCGAATCGAGATGTGTATATCGGTGGATGCTCATGTAATCGTTTTTTGTGCCACCAGGCGGTACTTCTGATTTATCCGTTACAAACTCAAATTTTACATTCAGCAAGCTGTCGGCACCATGAATTAATTCATCGTAGCTTTTTTGTAGCACCGGGTGGTATTCTAATGTATCCCGTATCAGCTCAAGATGATTTACATTTAATAAATATGGCCCGGTATTTGAAACCGTTAATTCGGGAACATCATCGGAACTGCTGCAAGCAGTAAATCCTAAACATAATGTGAAAAAGACCACTAAAAAGTAGTCAGTATATTTGCAACGCTGATTCAAGAGTAACCTGCAATTATTTTAATATTTTTTATTGTTCAACATAAACGAATTACTAACAGAACTTAAGTAAGTTTACAAAAATTGTAAATCAAATTACTTTTTGCCAGGCAGCTCGAAGCAGATAATAAATTTAGAATGGCTTTTCTGATCCTTTGACCCTATAAAGGTCAATTCTTTTGATAGAAATACTGTTTAGGGCTCTTTTTTATCGATTCCGGAAAGGATCCATTCATTTTTAAAAAAGTATAGTATTTATCTAAAACTTCAATCTTCACTTCATTATTAATTCAAAATTTCTATCTTTAAAACGAGTTTTTCGGCAGGATTGGATTAACTTTTCTGATCATCAAACATTCACTCAGCTATGAGATGATGAAAATAATCTATGGTGTTCTGACTGTCTTAGTCTTATCTCTGTTATCGGCAGAAAGTTCAGCCCAGGCACAGAGGCTGCAGTTTGAGTCCGGAATACAGGCCGGGGCAAATTTTTCAGCACTGACGGAAATGGTGCATTCTTATGAACCCGGCATCGGGTTTATTGCAGGCGCCACGATTGAAGCTGGCTACCTGGGACGGCCATTATCCCTTCAGAGCGGCCTCAGGTATTACAGAAGCGGTGTGCATCGGACAGTTGAAATTGTTAATACCGATTTTGTGAGAGATTACTTTTCAGTGCCTTTAACCCTCAATTACAACCTGAATTCCTACGGATTCTCGGGAATCTATTTATTTGGCGGGGCGGCTGCAAGCTTTCTCGTGCACTCCGAAATTATTTTTAATATGGGCGAAGATACCGTGAAAAGTGATTACAGCGATCAAACCACAGATCTGCTTTACTTACTGGAAGCTGGCGCCGGTTCAAGGTTTGTTAAGGGAAATCTGAATATGAACTTTCGCCTTCAGTTTAACATGGACCTGAATCAAGTCTATAATGGAGATGAAATAACCGGCGGCAGAAATATACTCGTATCCATAGTTGCCGGTATAGTTTTCTAATCGCAGTTACTGTTTCAACTAAAAAGATCAGTAAAAACCGCGAAAGGATGAAAAAACCACCCTATTGCAAGTGTTATTTTTTATGCTTACCTTACATGTAAATACAAGTAATAACATAAAAATTCTTAACACTATGAAAACGAAAGCAATCACAGGAATAGCAGGTTTGGTTATCGGAACATTTTTAACTGGAATTATTGGCTTTTACAGCCTTCCCGGTTTAATGATGATGGAAGACGAAACAAAGTATGATTTTGAAACCACGGTCCAGGTTTTTGAAGAAAAAGTGAACGAGGCCGGATGGAGC
The DNA here is from genome assembly GCA_007131725.1 of Balneolaceae bacterium. GTDB lineage: Bacteria > Bacteroidota > Rhodothermia > Balneolales > Balneolaceae > Rhodohalobacter. Next base: position 1,995 of record SLPZ01000136.1, on the reverse strand, counting down.
ATTCTGGTTACGCACGATATGCAGGAAACCCTGAAGGGACACGGACATGATGTGTTAAACGTGAAAATTTTTGAGCTTTGTTCAGCAAGATATTCTGCCGAAATCTTAAAACTTGATGATGAACGGATCGTTTCACCACTTATGCCGTGCCGTGTAGCCATTTACGAAAAAAGCAACGGAAACACCTACATCACAAGGATGGATTCAGAGTTGATGGCCAGGCCATTTGGTGGCATAATCAACGAAGTAATGCAGCAGGCTGCATCGGAAATTGAAGACGTGATCGTTCAGGTTATCCGGTAGAAGTTTGTGTCTGAAATCCGCGTTTTTAAAAAAATTCTTTTTTTGAAGAACCCTCCAGGAGTTTTCGTATATATTTACCGGCTCGAATCTAACAACCTGACAAAGTACCGTGCTTTTCGGTTCCTGTAAGAGATGTAAGCCAAAGATAACTCCCTATTAAACAGTTGCCCGCGATCCCGACAGGCTTGTTGGGACTAACGCACTCTATCAGGTCGCTAAACACGTACGAGTTTCGAACTCCTGGAGGGATAATCACTTTAACTCCTCAACATTTATATACATCAAGATTGAAACTAAAGTATAAAGATGATTTCCTGTGCGGTAAAATAATCTTCAAATACTGTTTATTGAACCTTGCAGAAGTAAATTAAAAGAAACAAGGATAGAATTGATCCCAAAATTATCATTGGAACAATGACAATTTTGCCCGAAGGGCCGACAAATCATTGTCAACCAATGATTTGTCGGGGTTAACCCCGACATTGAAACCAGTAGGGGTTCATTCTTTAATAAATACTCATAAACCTTTTTGTTTCAATGTCGGCACCGAATGCTTTCGGTGCAAAAAAGGTCTAACGACTTTTTTGGGTTGATTTTTACCTTATCAGAAGTCCCTCCGGAAACTGCTGAAGTAATAACTTAAATTTTAATCAAATTTCGTGGTTATGAAATATTCCGGATACTTTCTGGCAGTTTTTTTGAAAAGCTGGCTGGCCTTTCATGCAGCACGGAAAACAAGCCAACATACACACTCATCACTTCTGCAATACCCAGAATCCGCTGGCGAATCTATTCTTCAAAACTATGACCGATGTAACTGGGGTGGCGGTGATCGCTAAGACAATCAGCCAGATCACACAAAAAAACCTGTGCGGCCCTCCACCTCGCGAAGCAGCAGGGCGCCGGCGCCTGAGGTAATCTGTCCGTCCCGGAATTCAGTGAGTACCCGACAGTTATGTGCCGGTTGAAACTCGAATTGACCTTGACTATTTTTTAAAAGACTGTGGGCATCAGGTTCCTCTTTGTTTTGCATCAAGTCATTGATCACCAATATGATAAGGAATCAGGTGCTTTTTTATTAAGAATTCCGGGATAGGGTGCGTTTCCAGTGTTTGCTCTTGCGCAATCTGCCACAGACTATTTTTCGGCAATGGCCTCTTTTTTAAGCACCTGGTAGTTCACCTGCATAATCACATCATTGATCTGCCGAAGCAGCTACTCGTCTAATAAGCTCCTGTTGTCATAGATGTTCTGGTACTCATACTGCTTACCGGTCGAAAAATCAGTCGACAAGATGCCCGTAAAGTACTTGAGGACAACAGTATTAATTAACAGTGTCAAACCCCCTGTTATTTAGTTTTCTTCAGGCAATATATTAAAGAGGAGGCTAAGTAGTTGATCCCATTTAAATGTGACTGAATCAATCTGAGTTTTATGATGGCTGGCAAATAAAAAAGTAGATAAAAAGGTAGTTTTTTATTTTTCTTGCAATACTTTTTTTTTAAATTAAAAATAGAAAAGCAAGGGAATGGTGATACTTAACCACGACAATTGGTTGAAATAATATGATTCTGGAATTAAAGAGAAAATTTAAAAATACTATTTACATAGTTAGTTATATAAAATATCCTGGCTCACCAAATAATAAATTAAAATAATCAGTAAAAATTTATACTAAAAGGATTAATAATA
>SLPZ01000234.1 GCA_007131725.1 Balneolaceae bacterium | reverse complement strand
GATCCTTACAGGTAGGTTTAAAGTCTGATTTTGTGTTTCAGTTATTGTGGATGGGTAGTTTTTGATTGACTATGATGACCGGTTTTTATGCTGTTGAGTGATTTGAAGGCTCTGATTTGCCTGCTTTGTCGTACTTTAGATATACCTATCCCATTGTTCATGCACAACTTCTATAAAACAAATCGGTCTGCTTTGCCTTTACTCGAGCAAGGAACTGTAATCTTTCCTCGTATAGAGTTTGAGCACATAGCGCCGCCCGGTTCGAATCCACTTGCCTGCCAGGGTAATGAAGCGAAAAATAAACTTTTTAAGCCGGTAGGTTGGCTCCAGCCAGGGGATGGCTTTGGAATATTCACCGATCAGGTAGCGGTAAAAATTGGCAATCATCGCTGTTAAGATCATATAGGCTGTGTTTTCCGACAGAAAAGAGCAGGGCAACTTCGACCAGCCAAAATCATTTTTCATCACATCAAAGGTGCGTTCACTATCCCCACGCTTGTTGTAAAAGGCAACGATCTGTTCAGGGCTGGTTTGGGTGTCGTTGGTCAGGATTGCCCGCCAAGTGTAGGCTCCCCCGCTGAACAGATCCGCCTGGGCATCACCGCGCTTGATCCGGCTGACAATCAGCCGGTAGGCGGTATCCCCGTCAAACGGACGCCAGTCGGTAATCTCGGCTACCTCCATGTTTTGCACCCCCAGCTTCACGTGTTTCCAGGCTCCCTCCGGCAGAGCCCCCTACTTGCTGCTCCATGGCTGCGCTGCGTTTGGCCCGGATGTAAAACGAGCCGCAGTTGGCTTGCACCACCTTCACAGCGGTTTGCTGGTAGGAGGCCGAGTCCGCCCAGAAACGCCCAATGGTGATCTGATTGTCCGCCAAATGCTCGAAGACTCGCTTCAGGATTTGCTTTTGCTTGTATGTGCCTGGCTATTGCCGTTGCGCCCTTCAATATACACTGCCATGTTGTTGATGGTTGCAATACCCGGCTGGTATCCATCACAGGTTTTATAGGTGGTGGCCGCATCCCACTTTTCGGTGGGGATCACCTGATTGTCATAATCCACCTCATAGGCTACGCGCGTGGTGAGCTGGCCGGTGGTTCGCAGTGCTTTGAGCAGCAGATCGTTGAGTTTACCATTGATGTTGAACTGATGGGCTACCCCGGTGTCGGGATTGACCATCTCCTGGATGGGACAGCTAAGCTCTTTGATGGAGTGCAACAGCGTGTCAGCGCTGCATACAGCCATGCCTCTGACCTGTCTCAAAGGCTCGCGAAGGTGCTCACTCAGGTCTTCGGCGCAGTCCCCGCCGGTGAAGAAAATCCCCAGCTGATTGGCTATAATATCGCTGTAGGAGTACCCAGCGGTTTTCACTCTGGAGCCAAGGTGGCGGTCAATCAACCCGGCAAGCCCACTTTGGTGGAAATGCTCAAAACAAAAATTAAATCCGGCAAAGGGTGTAATGTTATCGGATGATTTAGTAATATGCATTTTCTACTTGTTTAGATTGAATTGGCTTCACCTAAATAAGTGAAAATCTACGAGCCAAAAAAGCCTAAATACAACTTATTTAGACCCTTTTTTGGCTCTTTTTATTTATTGCCTGCGGATTTAAGGTATTATGAATGTTAAAAAAAAAGTAAAATAATGGATGTTCTCATAATCCTTTGATTTTTTAAGGCAAAATTATAAAACATTAAACCCAAATATTTAGAGAAAACTATTTTTTTGCATTTTCTTTATCTGGGAGTTGATACTATCTATATTTGAGTACACATTTTTTTTCAAGCGTCTTCCTCTTCCTTTTTCCTTTCTGGTATAAGCTAATGAGGGCTTGTCAGAGATTATTTTGTGAGTTCTAAGAATTTCAGTACTCCCATGCTTGTAGATCAACAAAGCATCGATTTTATCATCTAAAAGAAAAATTGAAGCAATAAAAAGGAATTAAGAAAAATCAAAAATGAAATAAAGCCAATATCGGATGGAATTGACCACAGTAGATAGATTCCAATAAAAGGGGATATTATTCCTAAAACAGCTAACAGTAGTGCTGCTACTCTATAATAGTATCTTGAATATTCTTTAGTTTTCACCTTTTTAATCATTTTAATATTATATTTTTTGTCACCAATCTTTATGTAATTGTATTGGCTTTTGGATGATTTATTAGAAGATGTTTTTTTGATATTTATTTTTTGGTTTAGCGGATTTTGAATTACTCTGATTACTCTTTGTTTCTTTTTGGATATTGTTTAACTTTTTCCTGAGATAATTCTTGCTAGATCTCCTTATTCTCGCTCAGCCATCTATATGCTTCAATAACCTTTTTCTGCTGAAACTTTATGCTTTTCATTTCCAAATCGATCTGGATGCCATGCCATTGTAAGTAGCTTAAATGAGTTTTTAACATCCCTGATGTTAGCACCTGCCTCTAATTCTAAAACCTGTAAATATTTTAAAGCTCTTTCATGCATCAGAGTATTTTTATCTGAAAATTTTATTTAAAAATTGCCCTAAAATTCTACCTATATTTCGCCTAATGATGCGCACCCCAAACTTTCCCTTTTCAATTGCATTTATATCTCCTAAAATTCTTGCAAATTTATATAGAAAGCTTCTTATGTTGTTTATGTTCATAATTACTTATTACTGTTAAAGAGTTGAATTTTGCTATCAAGCTACTGAATTAATGGTGTAGAATTTGAGGTTTAAAACTTTTTGCCCTTGTTTCTGATCTCCTTTTTTTATCTGTTTTAATACTCTCGAATAATCTCAGGCACTTCAGATTAATAATTTTACATCAAAACCTCCAAGAATTTTAAAAATCTGGAGGTTTTGAAATTATTTACCAATACAAAACCGCGAGAAGATCGAGTCTAACAAATCCTCGGTGGTAATTTCCCCGGTGATCGTCCCAAGCTCTTTCAGGGCGGCCCGCAGATCAATCGAAAGGAAGTCTCCCGTCAGCCCCTGATCCAGTGCGTCAATGGCTCTCAGTACATTTTCGCGGGCTTTTTGCAGTCCGTCTCTGTGGCGGGACGATGTGACCAGCAAGCTCGATGTGTCGTAATCTTTATTTTCGAGTGCGCGCTGCTTCATCAGTTTTTTCAGGGTGTCGATATTCTCTTCTTCGAGGGCTGATATTTTCAAATCGAACTGAAGCCGTTCTTCTTTTGATTCTGAAATTTGAGTGCCGGGCAGGCTGTCCGGCGTACAGGTCAGGTCAAGCTTGGTGCCGATTAAAAGAAAAGGTGTCTCCCCGGCGCGTTTTTGGAATCCGGCAATTTCTTTGTGCTCTTTATCATCCAGCGGAAGTGAGAGGTCTTTAAGGTAAACAACCAAATCGGCCTCTTCGAAAGCTTTCTGCGACCGTTTTACTCCCTCCGCTTCAATCACATCTTGGACATCGCGGAGGCCGGCCGTATCAATCAGTTTGAAAAGCAGTCCTTCGTAACTCCAGTCCGCATCGATGGTGTCTCGCGTGGTGCCCGCAATGTCGGTAACGATTGCCCGGTCGATGCCCACAAGTGTGTTCATCAATGTTGATTTACCGGCATTTGGCCGCCCGATGAACACCGTTTTTACGCCATCTTTTACCAATCGCCCGGTTTCGTAGGTGTCGAGAAGGCTGCCAATCTCGTTGTCCACATCGGACAGCAGTTTGCGGAGCTGTTCTTTATCGGCAAATTCCACATCCTCTTCAATAAAATCGAGTTCCAGCTCTACCATTGCAGTGGCATCGATAATCTGTTGGCGGAACTGTTTGATGTGCTCACCCAGCCGCCCCTCAAGCTGCTGGTGGGCGGCATCCACCGCTTTGATGCTTTTTGCATGAATCAAATCGGCAACAGCCTCGGCCTGATCGAGATCCATTTTTCCGTTCAAAAAGGCTCGCTGTGTAAATTCACCAGGTTCGGCCGGTTTTAAACCCTGCTCCAGAATGGTTTCCAAAACGGCCTGGGTAACCAATACCCCGCCGTGACAGGAAATTTCAACAGTGTCTTCGCCTGTGTAGGATTTTGGAGATTTGAATACAGTGGCCAAAACCTCATCCACAACCCGCCCGTCTTTTCTGACAATATTTCCAAAATGAACTGTATGGCTGTCTGCTTTGGTTAAATCCTTTCCCTTAAAACATCCCTGAACTTTTTTGATGGCATCTTTGCCCGAAACACGGATTACGGCAATCCCCCCTTCGCCAACGGGAGTGGCGATAGCGGCAACTGGTGGTTTTTGAATGATATCAGTCAATGTAATCAGCTTTTAAAATTTTCAGGAACATATCACAATTAAATCATTAAAAAATATCGACAAATGGATGAACTTCAAGTCAAGAATATTGTGTGGCATTCTTTTAAAAAGACAAAATAACCATTTATAGAAAAACTATTTTATGGCTGGGCTTGTGGTTTAAGAAAATCAACTAAACTCAATAACTATCCCATGAAAAAAATACTTCTCATTCTGATTGGCGTAGTAATAGCGGCTGCCGTGGCTTTAACTTTTACCATCGACAGCATTGTAAAATCTAACATAGAGCGTATTTCAAGTGAACTGCTGGATACAGATGTGACGGTAGACAGAGTGCAAATTTCCATTCTTGGCTGGTCTGGATCGATTCGGGGATTACATATTGCGAACCCTGAAGGTTTTGAGGAGGATACCGCACTGCAAATTAAATCGGTGAATATGGAGATAGATCCGCTTACACTGCTGTTCGATCCTGTGAATATAAAGCATTTGGAAATTGAAGAGATGGAACTGTCGTATCAGCTAACTGCGCGCGGATCCAATCTTGGAAGGCTGGCGGGCAATCTGCCGGCCCCGGATGAGGCTGGTGATGATGGCCGCCAGGTGCTTATTGACCGGCTGCTGATGGATAACACAATACTGGAAGTTCGCGTGCCGCTGGAAGATATGGAACCGGTGCGGCTCACTCTCGACCGGTTTGAACAGACCAATATTGGCCACGATGCCAATAACGATCTAAAGGCCATTCTTCAAATACTCTTTGATATTCTTCTCGATGAAGTAGAAAGGCAGGCAAGGGCAAAACTGGTGGAAGAAGGCGGCTCCAGAATTCTTGATGAGATTGAAGGGTTCCTCAGAGATCTTTTTTAAGCTGTTTATTACCGGATAATGCAAAGTATTAAGCAGGAATATCCATTCTTCCAGTAAAAATTTTTTAGGCTTAAATTTTTTCAGGAATGAATTTTTCAATGAGTAAAAAACAGTCATTTCCCGGCTCATAACATTTCAGAAAAGTTCACGTACCAAGAGGGTTAACCGGTTATTTTGATTTTGTTTACGATTTAAAAAATTTTCCTCATTTTGCAACTTTTAAAAAAGATGGCTCGTCTTGCTAACCAGAAGCAAAAATTGCTTCTCATAGAAAATCACTTCAACTAAAAAAGAGGAGTCATTATGAAATCGTCAAACTATCCAATCAGTATTCTGGCTTTCTTGATGATCGTTATCTTTTCCGGGACGGTTTTTGCAAAAGATATTGATCATTCAATAAACCAGGATGGAAATGTACTCGTAATCAACGAGCAAAATTACAGTTGCTTTACAGATATCAACTGCTTGCGGTATGATGCTGCTATTAAGAACTCGGGATTGAAAGTTCGTTTTGATGAAAGATGGAATGCCGGCCACTACATACTGAAAGGAACATCAGAAAACGAGCGGGTTTATGCCGAGTATAATGAACATGGAAACCTTGTTAAAGCCCGCCTTATTCAGGTGAATGTTCCCCTTCCGAACAAAATAAACCGTTACCTTGCCACGGGTGAATTTAAGGAGTGGAAATTGATCGGAAACGAAAAAACCGTGCAAAATTTTGACCCGAAAACCACCGAGTACAAGGTAATTCTTCAAAAAGACGGAAAAGGAAAAGTTCTCTATTTCGACAACAAGGGAAACAAAGTTGACCCATTTCCCGTGTCCTGAATACTTCTTCAATAAACCGTGAAAAAGCCCTGTTTGGTTAAACCATGCAGGGCTTTTTTTATCTGGATTGAGTGAACCGATTGATTTCTTGATCATAGTGACTGCAGGAATATTTTGAATAATTTATTCCTGTTTATTTAGTTTATATATTCAATACATAATTATATAATCAATAAACAGAATGGCGCTAAGTATTAAAAACCGGGAAGTAGATCAATTGGCCCGCCGACTTGCGGGAATAACAGGAGAAAGCCTGACCGAAGCGATATCCAAAGCTTTGAAAGAGCGTCTGGAGCGCGAAACCGGGAAACGCACTACAAATATTTTTCGGGAAGAAGTGCGCCGAATTCAAAAAAGAGTCGCCAGACTTCAAAAGGCCGACAACCGGTCAGACGATGAGATTTTGGAATACGACAAACACGGCTTGCCAGGTTGAATGAGATGGTATTAGACACATCTGCAGTTGTTGCAATTTTACAGAGTGAACCTGATTCAGAGCGATTGATAAATGCATTGGAACGTGCTAAGAACTTGCGCATATCTGCTGCTACCCTGTTAGAAACAGGAATTGTAATGCATTCCCGTTTTGGAGATTCAGGAGATCTTGAAGTGGATCAGTTTATTCATCGGCTTGGAATTACAGTAATGCCGGTTACAGAGGATCAAGCAGAAATTGCCAGATCAGCATATCGGAAATTTGGAAAAGGCCGCCATCCGGCAAATCTTAATTTTGGCGATTGTTTTTCATATGCACTGGCCATTTCACTCCATGAATCTCTTCTCTTTATTGGTGATGATTTCTCAAAAACAGATGTCCAATCAATTTGAGTCTGATTATGGAGATAATCTCTCCATTTTCCACTCTCCGTTTTCTTTTTGATAGCTAATTCTGTCATGAAGCCGGTTCAGGCGCCCCTGCCAAAACTCGATTCGTCGGGGGGCTACGCAAAAACCGCCCCAATGCGGCGGACGCGGAATTTCTCCTTTAGCAAACTTTTTTTCCATCGATTTCAGCTTGTTCTCAAGCTCATCTCTTGAACCGATTGGACGACTTTGATCGGAAGCCCAGGCACTGAGCTTGCTGGTGTCGGGCCGAGTGGCAAAATATTGATCAGATTTTTCAGCCGGAACTTTTTCAGCGATTCCCTCGATATGAATCTGGCGAACCAGGTCAGGCCAGTAAAAAGTTAGAGATACATTCGGATTTTGCCCGATGTGCTTTGCTTTTTGGCTGTTATAGTTGGTGTAAAAAATAAAACCATTTTCATCAAACCCTTTCAGAAGAACTGTCCGGGATGATGGACGGCCATTGGAATTCACAGTCGAGAGAATCATTGCATTGGGATCGTGTTTAATGGCTTTTACAGCAACATCAAACCAGGCTGAAAACTGCTTAATCGGATCGGGATCAACGTTGTTTTCATTAAAGGGTTTACCTTCATATTCCCGGCGCAGCATAGCCACTGCCTGTGTGACAGCCGACTTTGGCCTGCTTACCTCATCCCGCCCGGGAAGCCATCGTTTTAAAAACTTGAACATGTGCTGAACCGATTTTCAATTATCTGTTATAGACACCTTAAAGAACCATAAAATGTATCTGCACCATTCAGAAAAATGATAATTCAAAAGTTACTAATAAATAATCAGACTCTCTGAAGTACCGAGTGATAGACTACTCGAAATGTGATATAAAAACAGGACTTAAGCCAGAATTTTAGTCCTCATAAGCATTTGGAAAAAGAGCAAAAAATATCATAAAAAACTTGTGTTTAGGAAGCGCTTTTTTCAAAAACCCTTCAAAAATGATCATTCTTTTGGTTAACTTATAGACTCTTAAAAATTAAATCAAAAGAGGCTGATACTATAATGTCGAAATTAAAACTGACCGGCCTGGTACTTGGGTTAACAGGGTTTGTAATTCCATTGATTGTTACTTTTCCGGGGCTCTCGTTAGCAGGCCATCTTGCCATGAGTATTTTTTTGATGGCGGCTGTATTCTGGATGTTTGAAACAATTCCCATCTACTCCACCTCCATTCTGGTGATTTTCTCACAGGTAACACTACTGAGTGCAGAAGGTTTCATCAATTACTCGTCTGTAGATTATACTCCCCTGCCATATACGGAATTTATTGCCACCCTGGCAGATCCCATCATCATCTTGTTTTTGGGGGGATTTGTCCTGGCCGATGCTTCTGTAAAATACGATTTTGATAAAAACCTGACTCGAATATTACTTCAGCCATTTGGCAAACGGCCAAAATTTATTATGCTGGGACTGATGGTTGTTACGGCTGTACTGTCTGCATTTATGAGCAACACGGCCACCACCGCCATGATGATTACCGTAATTCTGCCGATAATCGCAAAAATGGAGCCGGGCGACCCCGCACGAATCGGGATTGCGCTCTGTGTTCCTTTTGCTGCCAACATTGGGGGTATTGCAACACCGATTGGAACGCCGCCCAATGCTGTGGTGATTGCGGCACTGAATCAGCAGGGAGTTGATGTGGCCTTCAGCAGTTGGATGCTTTATGCAACTCCGCTTGCCATTGTGATGCTGATCATTGCCTGGCAGGTTCTGCTGAGGCTCTATCCACCGGCACTGGAAATAATTCCTCTCAAGCTCGATGGTGTACTCAAGAAATCACGGAACGCAAAAATACTCTATGTAACTTTTGCCGTAACTGTACTGTTGTGGGTTACCGAAGGCTTGCACGGAATCAGAAGCAGTATTGTGGCCTTGCTGCCGGTTGCAGTTCTTACACTGACCTCGGCTTTTGGCAAGAATGACATCCGAAAACTTCCCTGGGAAGTTCTTTGGCTGATTGCAGGTGGTATAGCCCTGGGTATTTCCATGAAAGAAACCGGGCTTGCCGAATGGATGGTTGGTGCCATCTCATGGGAACAGTTCGGTTACCTGATGCTTCTTGGTGTTTTTGGAGGAGTAGCACTGGTCATGTCGAACTTTTTATCGAATACAGTAACCGCATCACTCCTCATTCCGCTGGCCATTTCGCTTGTAACTTCGGGCATTCTTGAAGGCACAGCAGGCATGTTGATGATCGGGCTGGTTATTGCACTCTCTGCAAGTTTTGCGATGGTTCTGCCCATCTCAACCCCGCCAAATGCCATTGCCGTGAGCACCGGAATGATTCAAACCAAGCATATGATATCAGCCGGGGTGATTATTGGTATCATCGGAATTATTTTTGTACTAATTTTATCGGTCGTTTACTGGCCATTCATCGTTTAAAAGAAAACATTATGGAAGACAAAATTTATATACTTGTTGTAGAAGATGAACCGGAGGTTCTTGATTCTATTGTTCGGGATCTTGACAGATTTGAAGTTTTTTTCCCAATCGAAATGGCAGATACAGCCGAAGAAGCACGTGAAATTATCCAGGAGATTTATGATAGAGAGGAACAGGTCGGGCTTATTTTATGTGATCATGTTCTTCCTGGTGATAACGGAGTGGAGCTGCTTGTAGAGATGCAGAAAACACCCGAAACTTTTAAAACCCGGAAAGTACTCATCACCGGGCAGGCAGGACTCGATGAAACTGTGAGGGCGGTGAACGAGGCAGACCTGAAACACTATATAGCCAAGCCGTGGAATAAAGAAGAACTGATCAATATCGTAACAGAGCTGCTTACAGACTACGTGATTGAGAATACTGAAAATCCGCTTGCCTTTATGCAGATTTTAGACGGTGAACGAATTGCCGAGCACATTAGAATAAGCGGCGGAATGACTGATAAATAAAACCCGATATGGAATTTAAACTTGGAAAACAGTGGATTAAAGACCGCAAACACGTCACAGAACTGATTCAGCGTTTGTTTGGTGAGGCAGACCAATCCACAAAATATTTAAAACAGTACGAAGAGGGATCCGTCCTTCTTAAAGAGGGAGAACAGCTAAAAGACATCTACATTTTGCTGGATGGTGTGGTAGAGCTTTATAAGAAGAAACCCGATACCCAGTCAGATTATCCCATCATCAGGTTACAGTCCGGGTCATTTATCGGAATCATTGCTTTTACGACAGGTGAGCCCTCACTAACAACCTCAATTGTAGAAAAAAAAGCAACGGTTTTAAAAATCCCCGATTCGGAGGTTCGAACACTTCTGGATCAGAATAAACGGTTCCAGAAATATATGGACGAGCTGATACTTGCCAACTTGCTCGACCGATTCCGGAACACCATTATTCTGCAGATGAAACTCGACTCTGTGAACAACAAACTTCGCAACGAGAGGAACGAATCACAAAAAGCCTACCGCGAATTAAAAGAAGCTCAGGACCGCCTGATTTATCAGGAAAAAATGGCCACACTGGGCCAGCTTGTTGCGGGATTTGCCCATGAGGTGAACAACCCGACCGCATCGCTGCTGCGCTCCACCGAAACACTGGAATCCAGAATGTCCGGTCTGTTACAGCAATTAGATCAACAAGAAGAGACTGAAGAATTATTACAAAAACTGTATGAAGCCGGTAAAAAAGCATATTTTCTTGATACCGCCGAACTCCGGCAGCGTGTAAGAGTTTTAAAAAAAACCTTCGAAAAAGCAACAGCATCTCAGCTTCGTCTGCTGGCTCTAATACCGGACGAACTCATCTCAGAATTTAAAGAAAAAGAGATTTTTGAGCGGCAGAAACTCGCCTTTCATTTAAACCATTTTGAGCTTGGCAGGATGTTCCAGAATATTGAAAGTTCGGGAACCAGAATATCCGGACTTGTCAACAGCCTGAAAAGTTACAGCCGTACCGATACCGACCGCCATTGGGAAGATATTGATATTCGTGAAGGTATCCACGATACGCTGCAGCTTACCAGCAACCGAATTAAATTCTACGACATTGACATAGAATTACCGGAAGTGCCAATAATCCGTGCAAATCCTGCTGCCTTAAATCAGGTTTGGACTAACATAATATTAAATGCCTCTGATGCAATGGGCAATAAAGGTGGCCTGAGTATTTGGTGTGACCATGATGAAGACTATATCTGGGTAACTATCAAAGATTCAGGGCCGGGAATTAAAGAAGAGATCATCGACAGAATTTTTGATTCAAACTTTTCTACTAAAAAATCTGAAATAAAATTCGGCCTTGGTCTGGGTCTCTCAATCTGCAAAGATATCGTGGAGCAGCACGGCGGAACCATTACTGCCAAAAACTCTCCTCAGGGTGGTGCAGTTTTTACCGTAAAACTGCCGCGTAATCCTGATTTGCTTAAAGACAGCACCAACTGAACTTCTCAGTAAATTCCGTTAAAACTGATTTAAAACAGTGATACGTTTTTTAAAAAACTGAAAAGTTTGATGTAACTTGTGGTTTTAAACACTGCTTATTCCGTGAAACAGAAAACCATTTTAGGTATATCGGCTTTTTACCACGATTCGGCTGCGGCTATACTTATGGATGGCAGGATTGAAGCTGCCGCCCAGGAGGAGCGGTTTACACGAGAAAAGCATACCGCCATTTTTCCTGAAAATGCCATTCGTTACTGTCTCGAAGAAACCGGCATACACATTGACGAACTGGATGCTGTGGTCTTTTATGATAAACCTCTCTTGAAATTCGAGCGGCTGCTTGAAACTTATTACGCTTTTGCACCACGAGGGCTTCGCCAGTTTATAGTTTCGATTCCGGTCTGGCTTCGGGAAAAAATGTTTCTGAAAAAAATGATTCGCGACGGGCTTTCTGAAATTGAAAGTTATAACCGGAAAAATCTGAAGCTTCTATTTCCCGAACATCATCTTTCGCATGCAGCCAGTGCTTTTTATCCGTCGTCATTTCAGGAATCGGCCATTTTAACGATAGATGGTGTTGGCGAATGGGCAACGGCTTCGATCTGTCACGGAAAAGGAAACCGGATCAAAAAAATCAAAGAGCTTCGGTTTCCACACTCGGTGGGCCTGCTTTATTCGGCTTTTACGTATTATCTCGGGTTCAGGGTCAATTCAGGCGAGTACAAGCTGATGGGCCTTGCTCCGTATGGCAATCCCAAATCGATACAAACACAAAAATTTCGTGATCTGATCAAAAAGCATATTGTTGAGATCAAGGAAGATGGTTCCATCCGCCTCAACCAGGATTATTTCAACTATGCCACCGGACTGAAAATGGTGAATGAGAAAAAGTGGGAATCGCTGTTCGGCTTTCCAAAAAACGAACCCGGTGAAAATTTCAGCCAGGAGCAGTGTAACCTGGCATATGCCATTCAGTCCGTAACCGAAGAGATTGTGATGAAAATGGCTGAGGAAGCTAAACGATCAACCGGTTCCGAAAATCTCTGCATGGCCGGAGGTGTGGCTCTGAATTGTGTGGCAAACGGTAAAATCCAGGAATCCGGGCTGTTTAAAAATCTGTTTATACAGCCGGCAGCCGGTGATGCAGGCGGTGCTCTGGGAGCTGCCCAGATGGCCCATCACATCTATTTTGAAGAACCCCGCGAGATAAAAAAATCTTCAGATGGAATGAGCGGAGCTCAGTTAGGTCCTTCTTTTTCGGATAAAGAGATCATTCAAACACTGAAAAAACAGAAAGCGGTATACCAAAAAATTGAAGATTACGGCCGGCTGTGCGCACAGTGTGCAGAACTGCTGAGCAGAGGAAATGTTGTGGGCTGGTTACGCGGCAGGATGGAATTTGGTCCGCGGGCACTGGGCAACCGGAGTATTCTGGCGGATGCCCGTGATGCGGAGATGCAGAAAAAACTGAACACCAAAATCAAATACCGTGAAAGTTTCCGGCCGTTTGCACCATCAGTTCCTGAAGAGGATGCGGCTGACTATTTTGATCTTGAAGTTCCCTCACCCTATATGCTGCTGGTAGCTGATGTAAAAAAAGGCAGGATAAAACCACGCCCTGAAAATTACCATGACCTGAATCTTTTTGATAAACTCTATCATCAGCGAAGCGATATTCCTGCGGTAACCCACCTCGATTACTCAGCACGGGTGCAAACCGTCAACAAAAATACAAACCCGGATTACTGGAAGCTGCTGCAGGCATTCAAAGAGAAAACAGGATTCAGTGTGCTGGTAAATACCAGTTTTAATGTGCGTGGTGAACCAATTGTATGTACTCCGGATGATGCCTATGCGTGTTTTATGAAAACGGAGATGGATTACCTGGTGATAGAAAATTTTCTGCTAAAAAAAACAGACCAGCCCGATTGGAACAACCCAAATAAGTGGAAAAAAGAGTTCAGACCGGACTAAAATTAGCATTCAGAAATATTAAGGCTTTAATGTATTTTGTGAATAGATTAACGATTTAAAGAACCTGCGAGAGTCCGTACGGTCCTCGTAGAGTTTGCTTGATGACTAAAAAAATTTGATAAATGGAAATCCTGAAAGACATCCTCTACTTCATCAGTGAGCGGAAAAAGTTTTTGCTCGCCCCGCTGATTTTTGTATTGCTGCTATTGGGTGTTTTGATTGTGATTGGCGGCGGAAGTTCACTGGCTCCGTTTATTTATACCTTGTTCTGATCTATGAATAAAACCAATCCAAAATCTACTGTTCTGGTCATCAGCATGGGTTTTCTGGTGATCTATCTGTTCACGGCAATTCCCTTTTTTCTCTACATTGCCGCTGCTGTCGGAATTTTGGGCCTGTTTGAACCGATGAGCAAAATCATCGACAAACTCTGGATGGGCCTGGCAAAAATTCTCAGTTACATCATCCCCACAATTCTTCTTTCGCTCATTTTTTATCTGATTCTGTGTCCGCTTGCCTTAGCCTCAAGAATCGTAAATAAAGATCCGCTAATGCTTAAATCTGGTTACGAGAGCTATTGGGTTGCCGATGAAATGGAACCGGACAAGGAAAGCCTTGAAAAACCGTGGTAACAACAGGTGATGGCTTGTATTGTTTTCGGGATAATTTTTGATGGCAAAATGAGTTACTTTAGGGCAATGAAAATAAAACCTGTTTCCATGCGATTGTGTTCCTTTCAAATAATCATTTTGTTACTGCTGTTCGCGGCTTGCGGACAAACGGAGCTGGGGCCGGCTGAAGTTCCGAATAATTACTCCGAACAGATTGAAGAGTGGAAACAGAACCGTGTGGAAAGCCTGAAAGCCCCGACCGGCTGGCTGCGCCTGTCCGGCATGTTTGTGCTTGAAGAGGGAGAAAATACTTTTGGCAGCGGTGCTGACCGCGATGTCCGGTTTCCTGAAGGCGCCATCCCTGAAAATGCAGGCACCTTCATTTATGAAAACGGCCATGTTGTGATGCAGGTAGCTGATGGAGTGGAGGTTTTGCATGATGAGGAATCCGTATCAGAAATGGTACTCTATGATGGGGAAGAAGCACCAAGGGTTGAACACGGATCGCTGGAATGGTTTGTCATCACCCGGGATGATATTACCGCTATCCGCCTTTACAACAAAGAGAATGAACAGGCGGATGCGTTTACCGGCTTCCCGGCCTATCCAGTCGATCCCGAATGGAAGCGCAAAGCACGGTTCATCCCCAATCCCGAAGGCGCCACCATTTCCATTGTGAATGTGCTGGGGCAGCAGGTTGATGCCCGGTCTCCCGGCGTGCTTGAATTTACCATCAACGGAGAAACCTTCACACTGGATGCACTCGAAGGCGGAGAGCGGATGTTCATCATTCTTGGTGATGAAACCAACCGTACCGAAACTTACCAGGCCGGGCGCTACATGTACATCGATTATCCGGAAGATGGCAGCGAATATACGGTGATCGATTTCAACAAAGCCTACAACCCACCCTGCGCATTTAATGTATACACCACTTGCCAGCTTCCACCGCCTCAAAACCGGCTTGAAACAGCCATCACCGCCGGAGAAAAACGCCCGGTTGAATGGGAAGGATTGTGATTAAATAGAACCCATAATTAAAACCACAAATTGCATTCAGTGATGTTTATGCTGAGTTTTTTGCATTGATTAAGAAAGTATCAAGTATTGAGCAGCAAGACGGCAGGTAATACACAGAACCGTGCTCTAAAACAGGTTTTTGATTTTGTGCTATTTTTAACCATTAACTATATAATTCAACGTATTGTATTGTCGAGATGAGTTCTGTTTCCCACCGTCCGGAAGATTTCAAAAAAAACCATTATATTAGCTCTGATAAATAATTTCAACGGTACAACATTACCTGCAACGTGGCGAAAAACTTAAAACTCTCGCACAAGTTCGTGCAGCCAAAACAGTCGATGTCTCAAAAAATAAGTCCGGACTAAATAAAAAAGTGCATGAAAGGTATGTAACCGCTTGATATGCAAAAAATCCATCGATTACACAGAAATTAATCCGAATCAGTGTTTGGCTGTAATTGCCTGTGTATTTCCCTGATTTTTACCAGGTAAAATTTTGTGACCTGGCAGAACCTTCAAGCGTGCGTAAGCTCATTGAAGCGTTCTTTTGTGGCGAAGAAGTGACGCTTGGAGGATCCCCGACAAGCCTGTCGGGGAACGCTTCAAGGTCACTTTTCATGCACTAAACAGGTATTTTTTACCAGGTAAAATTCTTGATCCATTCCATGCGTTATCATGGTGAGGCCGCATTAAAAAAAATATTTGGCAGAATATATTATTCACGTGTCCTGTATCTCTAAAGCGGCCGGAAAAGTTGTTGTGGATAACAAGCCTGTGACAAAAAAACTACAGGCACTCCACAACAGGGTAAAAAAATAATATGATTGCTGTATTTCAACTACTCAGGCAATCACGGATTCAGTTTGTAGTCGGATTGTATGAAACCAGAAAATAACACGGTTATGAAATATAAAGCTTATACACTCAGAAATTTCCGCTCAATTCCTCAGTTCGAAAACATTCCTGAAGAAGTTAAAAGAAACATTGAAGTAGTGGGGTCTGTCCTTCCTTTCAAGGTAAATAATTATGTATTAGACGAGCTGATTGACTGGGATAATTATGACTCAGACCCGATTTTCCACCTAACCTTCCCCCAAAAGGATATGCTGGTGCCCCGGCACTACAACAAGATGGAAGAGGCCCTGGACAACCTGGACAACAAAAAAGAGATCCGCCAAATCAGTGACAATATCCGGAGGCAGCTTAATCCGCACCCGGCCGGGCAAACCGATAAAAACGTTCCATCGATGAACGGGCGAAGCCTTTGGGGGCTTCAGCACAAGTACCGCGAAATTGTACTCTTTTTCCCCACGGCGGGACAAACATGCCACAGTTACTGCACATTCTGCTTTCGCTGGCCGCAATTTGTAGGAATAAACGATATGAAATTTGCCATGAAAGAGTCGGAGGTTCTTGTCAATTACCTTCAAAATCATCACGAAGTTACGGATGTGCTGTTCACCGGCGGCGACCCGATGATTATGAAAAGCAAGGTGTTTGAGCGATATATCAACCCAATACTGGATAATATCGAAACAACCAATGTTCAGACGATCCGAATCGGCACCAAATCCCTGAGTTTCTGGCCAAATAAATTTGTAACCGACAGCGATGCCGATGATTTTCTTCGGATTTTTAAAAAAATTGTTGAAAAAGGGATTAACCTCGCCTTTATGGCACATTTCAGCCATCCCAGGGAACTCGAAACACCCATAGTAGAAGAAGCTATTACACGTTTGCGCAATACCGGCCTTCAGATCAGAACGCAATCTCCACTGCTGCAGCATATAAACAATGACGGAGATGTATGGGCAGATATGTGGCGAAAACAGGTGAACCTGAATTGTATTCCTTACTACATGTTTATTGCGCGTGATACCGGAGCTCAGCACTACTTTGCAGTCACCCTTGAAGAAGCGTGGAAAACCTTCCGGAAGGCCTATCAGCAGGTGAGCGGAGTTTGCCGCACGGTTCGGGGGCCGAGTATGTCATGCACTCCCGGAAAGGTTCAGATTCTTGGCGTAAATGAAGTTAACCAGAAAAAAGTATTTACTCTCCGGTTCCTGCAAAGCCGCGATCCCGAATGGACAGGCCGGTCATTTTTTGCCGAATACGATAAAGATGCCATCTGGTTCGATGAATTAAAACCCGCATTTGACGACCATTTTTTCTTCGAAGAAGAGGAAGAATTATTGGTTGCAGAAGAATAAATATCTTCACCTAATAAACGTTAATGCCCGGATTTTCAATTCTGAATATTCAAAAGTGGTTTTAAAAGTTTCTATTTTAGAGTGATGAAGCTGTATAAAAGTTATTTGAGCCACCTCATTTTTTTATCTCTTTTTTTGATAATCCGGGCAGATTTTTCTCATGCCCAGGTTGTAATCAACGAAATCCAGGCATCCAATGCCGAGGTAATTTTTGACGAAGACGGCGATGCCGAAGACTGGATTGAACTCTACAATACCGGCAGCCAGCCTGTAAACCTTAACGGTTACGGCCTCTCGGATGATTACGACAACCCGTTCCGATGGATCATCCCTGACATCGACATCGAACCTGGTGAATTTTTACTGATCTGGGCATCCGGTAAAGACAGGACATCACCAACCGCACCACTTCACACTAATTTCAGGATCGACCGCGACGGAGAAGAAGTGCTGCTGACTACACCCGACAGCACCCGCGCAGATGAAATCCCGCCCACTCCAATACCAAGGGATGTCTCCTATGGCCGCTACCCCGATGGAGGAGAAAACTTTTACTATTTCGATGAACCGACACCCGGTGCACCCAATACCAGTCCGAGGTATGAAGACAGCCTCAAGCCGCCCGTTTTTTCGCATAAGGGAGGCTCATACAACAACTCATTTCATTTGACATTTACAGCCGAAGAAGGCACTGATATTTATTACACACTCGACGGCAGCATGCCCGAACCGGAAACAGCCAGCCGCTACACCGGCCCGGTTTATGTAACCGGCAGCCACACCATTCGTGCCAGGGCATTTAAAGAGGACATTCTGCCAAGTGAGCCAAAAACCTATGTTTTCAACCGCTTATCTCCCGACCTCAATAATTTCGACTCCAACCTTCCGCTGGTCATCATTAATGAGTACGACACAGAAATAACGCCCGGCGACCGCACCCCCGCATCCATTACCATCTTTGACAGAAATGAAGACGGACGGACTGATCTCTGGAATGAAGATCACTATCAAAGCAGGATGATCATTAACAAGAGGGGATCAAGCTCTCTTACAATGTATCCCAAGCATATGTTCGGATTTCACCTGAGGGATGAACTGGATGGAAACCGCAACTCATCGCTTTTGGGTTTACCACCCGAGCACAACTGGATTCTCTACGCCCCTTACGGCGATTATACACTGATGCGCAACGTCGTAGCATACACCCTGTTCGGAGAGATGGGATGGTATTCGCCGCGCGTTCAATTTGTTGAACTGTTTCTGCACAACGGCAACGGTCCGGTTTCCAATCAGCACTATTACGGCGTTTATGTTTTGGTTGAACGCATCAAATGGGATAACAACCGGGTTAACATCACAAAAATCACCCCTGAGCATAACAGCGAACCGGAAATTACCGGCGGCTACATCATCAAAAAAGACCGGCTGAACGAGGGTGAATCCGGCATGCGCACCAGCCGGGGAACACTGCTCGCCCATGTGAGGCCCAACGAGGAAGACATTACCCGCCAGCAGCAGGATTGGATCAGAAATTACATGAATGATTTCGAATCCGCGCTTTATGGACCCAATTTCGACGATCCTGTAAACGGATATGAAAAGTACATCGACGTTGATTCTTTCATCGACCATTTCCTTCACACCGAACTGCTGAAAGAAATTGACGGCTACCGGCTGAGCACCTTTATGCACAAAGACCGAGAGGGCAAACTGAAAATGGGGCCGGTTTGGGATTACAATTTCAGCCTTGGCATTGCCGATTACCTGGAAGGCTGGAAACCGGAAGGCTGGTACTACGTGCAGGCCAGTAACGACTGTTTTATCGGGTGCGGGGTGCGCGACTGGTATCTTCGGCTGATGGAAGACCCCAATTACATGGAACGAATGCAGGAGCGCTGGTGGGAGCTACGCCAGGGAATTTTTTCCAGGGATTACCTGATGGATAAAATTGACGGATACAAAGAGCTGCTTGATGAAGCACAAAGGCGTGAATTTGACCGATGGCCCAGACTCGGCACCTATGTTTGGCCAAACTGGTATATTGGCCACTCCTTCAGTGATGAAGTAAACTGGATGAAGGGATGGCTGAATCAGCGCATATCCTGGATGGATCGCCAGATGGGGGACCCGCCGGATACCATGCTCAAATATTTCTGGTATTTCAGTGATGAAATACCCAACAACACTCCTCTCGAAACTCTGGATGCAACCTATTCTTCAGACGACAAAACAGCTTACATCGAGTTTCATTCGTCACTTTCCGGGTACCCGTTTGATCCAAATCACGAAAACTGGAGGCAGGCATCTATGGAGCGGCGCAATAAGCCCACTCAAACCAACTACCGAACTGTCGGCAATATGGGCAAAGCCTACGATGATGGTGAAATGCGGGGGCTTCAGGTGCGGCAGCCATTCAGGGGTGATGCCGGGGAGAATATGCTGATTTTCCACATCCCGACGACAGAAACCGAAGAAATTGTGTTCTCTTTTGCCGCCAAAGATGAGGGAGCGGCTGATCAATTATTGATCGATTATTCTGTCGACCCGAATGAACCGTTCTGGAGAACAGACGGCCTGGAAAATGCTGAACTTTCAATGACCGATGAATACGGACTGTATAAGATCGACTTTTCGCACCTTGAAGAGGTGAACGATAACCCAGATTTTAAAATACGTATCCGGTTTGCCGGTGAAAACATTAACCTGAATGAGGGGAACCGGGTTACTTTTAATAACATCGGCGTAGAAATGGCCAACCCTGACCGTCGGGACAGAGAGGGTATGATCGGCGAACCCGGACCCTTTCAGCTTAATCAAAACTATCCCAACCCGTTCAACAATCAAACCACTATCGAATACCGCCTGCCTCATGGCACACATGTAAAACTTGAGGTATTTGATCTGTTGGGGCGCCGTGTCTCTGTCCTGGTTGATGAAACAAAAGAAGCCGGGATGCACCAGGTAAACTTCGATGCCACCGGCCTTTCGAGCGGTTTATATTTGTACCGGTTCACCACCTCATTTGACACTTCAACAAAAAAGATGCTGCTGGTGAAATAGTTCAAGATAAGAAATGGGTGAATTAGCAAACCATGCCCAATCCCTTCGATGCTGTTTGTTGCCTTTTCTTCATTCCTTGCCTCGGGATTTTTGGTTGCTTCGCCAATCCCCGGACTGCGCTCGGGTTCAAACGCAGTGGCGTTTTTCACCCCTCACTTGTCCGGGGTTATAATATCAGCCGTTCCTATCGGAACTCGATGTTCC
Source organism: Balneolaceae bacterium (assembly GCA_007131725.1). Taxonomy (GTDB): domain Bacteria; phylum Bacteroidota; class Rhodothermia; order Balneolales; family Balneolaceae; genus Rhodohalobacter. Next base: position 22,436 of record SLPZ01000234.1, on the reverse strand, counting down.
TCTCTTCGGCAATTAACGCAGTGAATTCGCGGATTTGGTTTGGCTAATGCTGGTACGAAAAGAAACATCAATTAATTGAATGGTTTGCCTAATTTGAATGGCAATTTGTTTTGACACATGGACCGTAAAAATCCCGGCAGGGATGGCCGATCTTATAACCCCGGGTGAAGCGGCTATCAGAATTGCGAAGCAAGAATGATGGAGCGCAACCCGGGGCAGATCAGAGCAACAAGAAAAGACCCCGAGGCATTAAGCCTGTCAAAGCATGAGAACACATTCGAGGGGTTGACGGGAAAGATCCCAGGGTAAACCCCTACAGGTTTTAGTTCAAAAATGGTTTTCAATCTCTTCTGTAAACTATTCATCATAAATCGGATTGCATGACCCAAATTTAAAAATGAATTCTACTGAATTGTTGATATCATTGAACCCAAATTTTAAGTGTCGACAATGCGCACAAAACAGGAAAAACGGCCGAAACTGTTTCTTTCTGATGTCGCCTCTATGGCACACACCCCACAGACAAAGGCTGGCCGCTTGCGTCAGGTTTTTCCGTGGTAATTTGAGGAGATGGTGCAAACAGCCTATACCGAGCCTGACGAAGTATCCCCGTTTGTGCCGCTTCCATGCATCAAACCTAATTAAAATTTTTAATCCCCGGAAGGATTCAGCAATTCCTCCACCAGCCGTTCAGTTTTATACACATGCTTCAGTGATTCGAGCATTCCCCGCGCATCCACAGAAACGGCACGTGCAGAACGGTCATTTAAAATAAAATCACTCGAACCCATTCCCTCGATATTGCTGTCGAATGCAAGACCAACCACTTCAAGGGAGATGTTTACCACAGGAGACCCTGAATTCCCGCCAATTATATCGTTTGTGGAAACAAAATTAACCGGTGTGGACAAATCGAGTGTAGGTGATGGTTCTTCCCATCGCGGCGGCAATGCCCACTGAGGATCGGTATGGTGTGAATGAGCCCGGTCATAGAGCCCATAAAATGTGGTATAAATGGGAGCTTTGGTTCCGTTGTAATCATATCCGGAAACTACGCCATCCGAAATTCTCGGAGAAAACGTGGCATCCGGCGGCCTTTCTGTACCATAAATTGCAAACCAGGCACGCCCGAGTTCATTCATCAGTTCCTGTTCTTCTCCCATCAGCATGGAGTAGTATTGCTGGGCTTCCATAATTTTTGGTGTGATTGCATTTGCAAGTTCCATAGCCGGGTCTCCCGAGCCAAGCGCATCGTCTTCGAGTATCTCCTGTGTCTTCTCACCCGTCAAAAATGCAGATTGTTCAATGATCTCATAAACCACAGCTTCGGCGGTTCTTCCATTCAGAATTTCCTGCACCACCGGGTGATCATCACCCAAAATATCCTGAAACAGTTTGATGCGCTCTGTCAACAAAAATCGGTCAAGTTCCGCAGGGTTATCCTCAATGGAAAGAATTTGAAGCATAAACGGAGCAAGATCTTCAGGTGAGGCTCCATTCAGAATTTCACTTGCATACATCTGTGCAAACATGGCTCGCTGCATAATTGCGGATGAAAAATTAGAGTTTGGAGAGATACCGAGAGATGGATAATAAAATTCGGCAAATTCAATTTTTTCGATCTGTATTTCTTCCAGGCGATCCATCATCGGCAGATAATATTCGGCAAGATCGGGGTCGGCCTCTAAATCTTCCCGAAAACTATTTTCGTTGTCAGTCCGCCGTCCCATCAAAAATGGATCTCGCAGTGCCTGAATCTGGCCACTGTACAGTTTTTCAGCATTTTTCAGTGAAAAAATGAAGTTTCGCATATCACGCGCATCGCCCTCTTCAGGGTCAAATTCATAAAACTGCTCCAGGCCGTTAATGACTCTTTCAAATAAGTTGTGATAATAAACATCGCCATAATGGCCCCGATAATTTAACTTCGCCATCGTTGCTAGCCTGGAAGTGCTGCCCGGATTTCCGATCATAAAAACGGCGTCTCCTTCTTCAACACCGGTTTCGGAAAACGGGAAATAAACAGGGGTTTGCAACGGTTCATCTCCGTCGTATACCCGAAAAAACGTCATGTCAAGGTTGTACCGCGGGTAAGTGAAGTTATCATCATCTCCGCCATAATAACCAATTTGCAGTTCGGGAGCCATCACCAGGCGAACATCATCAAACCGCTGAAAAAAGTAGGCAGAATAGAGCGCACCGTTGTAGAGCGAAACTACCTGCACAGCAATATCCTCACCCTGCTCGTCTTGCAACTGGCTCTCCAGTTCGTTGATGGCTGCTTCCCTCACCTGAGCACGTTCCTCCGCCGGTGCGGCATCCACTTCATCCAGAATCAGGTCTGTTACATCACGGATTTCAACCAGTTTGTCCACATAGTAATCTTCAATGTGTCTTTCATCTGCCAGAGACTCGGCATAGAAACCGTCATCGAGCAGGTTTTCACCATCACTGCTCACCTGTGTGATTTGCTCGCGGGCACAGTGGTGGTTGGTCAGCACCAGCCCATTTGCAGACACAAACGAACCTGAGCAGTTGGGCAGCCGAATACTGCTGAGGCGGGCATGATCGAACCAATCCTGGTCGGGATTGAAGCTGTAGGTTTCGCTGAAATAGTCGATGGGAGCGTGTTCAAATGTCCACATCCGTCCGTTGTCGAACTCTCCGGCGGGAACAGGATCGTACTCCGGAAATGGAGATTCTGTAGTCCGGGTTTCAGCTACAACTTCTTCGGTCGGTTCTTCGGCAGCCTCCGGTGCTTCGGCCACTTCTTTGGTGCCCGAACAGGAAACAGCATAGAACGAAAATGAAAAGATCAGAATAAAAAGGAATCGGAAATTTCTTGCTGGCATGATGATGTTTGTTTCATGTAGATTAGTCCCACACAGTATATCAAGTGACAATCTGGATGAGAAGTGTGAAACCCCAAATTTAAAAAGAATTAGCGGATTTTTTTCGCCAATCCACTTTTTCTGAAAAGTTTTATCAACAAGCGACCTGCCAGTTAAGTTAGCGTCCTGCCAGAGTGCCCCGATTCGTTTGTCGGGGTTCCTGGCAGAGTCGCGGATTCTTTCCATTTAGCTGTTACTGGTGCAAGCGCCTGTGCTGAGCGGAGTCGAATGCATCTGCTTGTGCCTTTGATTCATGTGTTTTAAGAGGATTATGTCCTCCAAATGGTTCAAGCCCCGCGGGAACAGGCGGAGGCTTAAACCAGCTCAGACGTTCAGTTCAGAGAAGCCGCAAATAAAAAACTTCTTGTAAACCCACAACTCTTATTGTAATGCCTGTTCCAGGTCTTCGATGATATCGTCGGGATGTTCAAGGCCCACGCTGATGCGAATCAGGTTTTCGGGGGTGACGGAACCTTCGCCTTCGCTGCTTTGGCGGTGTTCCCAGGTGCTTTCCACACCTCCGAGGCTGGTGGCGCGTTTTATCAGTTTTGATCGTCCTACAATTTCAATTGACTCTTTCTGATCTCCGTCAACGATAAAAGAAATCATCCCGCCAAAACCGCTCATCTGCTTTTGGGCAATTTCGTGGCCGCGATGTGATGCAAGGCCGGGGTAGTACACATCAGCGATTTTGGGATGGTTGGTTAAAAACTCTGCCACTTTTGCTGCATGTTCGTTGTGCCCTCTCATTCGATAAGCCAGTGTGCGGGTGCTTCGGCTCAGCATCCAACAATCTTGGGGAGAAGGCACAGCGCCGCCCATTTTTTGGTTTAGCCTGACCCGTTCAAAAAAGTCATCTTCCTTTTTTGCGATAACCGCGCCGCCAAGAATATCGCTGTGTCCGCCAAAATATTTGGATGTGGAGTGCAGAACCAGGTCAACACCAAGCTCCAGCGGTAATTGGTTGACGGGAGTGGGCCAGGTATTATCGGCCACAGTGAGAAGATTACGCGATTTAGCCAGCTCCGCAACGGCCCGGATGTCCGTAATTCTCATCAGAGGATTGGAGGGGGTTTCGATCCAGATCAGCCTGGTATTGGGCCGAATGTGCTCTTCGATGGTTTCAACCGAAGTCATATCAATAAATGATGACTCCAACCCCCATCGCACCATTATTTTATTCACCATTTTGCGATTTCCGGCGTACACATCTTCGGGAATGATGATATGATCACCTGGCTCAATGGCCATTAAAATAGCTTTTGCCGCAGCAATCCCCGACGAAAATGCTGCCGCGGCACTGCCTCCTTCAAGAGTGGAAATCAGATGCTCGAATTGCAGCCGGTTCGGATTACCAAGCCGCGTGTAGTGCAGGTCATCTTCATGCCTGCCCTCCGCATCAATTTCAAAAATGGTGCTGGGCGAAATGGGCGGTATAATGGCTTTGGACGGATTGCCGAGCTCCAGCCCCGCATGAATGGCTTTGGTTTCGAATCTCATAATTGTTTCTATCGATTTTTTGAAAAGAAGTTAACAATTACGGGACTCTCAATCAGATACCAAAACGTTCACTTCCGATTCAAAAACAATTTCCGATTTGATGGACCGTGAGATCAGGCAGATATTTTCAGCTTTTTCGAGCAGTCTGTGAGCTTTCTTTTCGTACTTCTTATCGCTGATAGTGAGCACCGGCTTCAGGGTTATTTTACTCATCACAAATTTGCCGTCTTCCCGGCTCATGGTGCCGTAAGTTTTCACTTTCAGGCTTTCGAATTCAAATTTCGAGTATTCGGCAATGGCCGTGAATGATGTCATCAAACAACTGCCCACAGATGCCGTGAAGAGGTGCTCGGGCGACCAGATACCCTCAACGCCTCCCGGGAATTCCGGCGGTGTGGCAACTTCAACTTCCTGTTGCAGTTTGCCGGAGCTCATCACCCCGGTTTTGTCCTCTTTCCAGTCAATGGTTACGTCATAAATATGCTCTTCAGACTTCTGCATGTTCGGCCAGTTTTTGATTTATGATGGTTTCGAGTTGTGCCGCCTGCATTACACCGGCCTGCTGCCATAAAATATCGCCTCTGTTAAACAGTATCAGCGTGGGGATGCCCCGCACCTGGTAGTGAATAGCTACATCGGGATTTTTTTCAGTGTCGATTTTTACGATGTGAATGGAATCGCCCATCCGGTTTTTCAGCTCCTGTAGAATCGGGGCCATCATTTTGCAGGGGCCACACCAGTCGGCATAAAAATCGACCAATACGGGTGTATCACCTTTAATGACTTCGGAAAATGTTTTTTGTTTTATATCTGTACTCATGGTTTTTCAATTTTTGATTTCTTCGAATTCAATATCCTCTATGTTGCTTTTTTCTGGATTAGATTTTGGCATATCCGGGGTACACTGTCCTGCCAGGCAGCCGGTATTGGTTACAGCCTGGAACAGGAAAAAAAGTGACAAAAACCCCGAAATAGGTGCACTATTTGCCAGCCAGTTAAATCCTAATAAAAGACCAAAAACGAGTGCAACCCACCGCATGGGGTGCCAGTTGTTTAAAAGTTGTTGTTTAATCGATGCAAACATGTAGATATTCTGAGTTAAAATTAGTCATCATTATTGTTCTGAAATAAATGTAAAGACAAGTTTTTTTAAACTCAGTTACATTTGTTACAGAAGGGTAATTCGGTTTCTGCCAAGCTCCACCAGTCCCTCACTCTCCATCTGTTTTAGCAGCCGCGACACCACCACACGGGCGGTTCCCAGCTCATTGGCAAGTTCTTCGTGTGTAATCTGAATGGTTTTATCCCCGGATACCTCAATCCGTTTTTTGATGAATTCGAGCAGCCGTTCGTCCATTTTCTTAAAAGCAACGGCATTCACAACTTCAAGAAGTTCTTCAAACCGCTGATGATAAACACGGAAAACGTATTCTGTCCACTGCGGATGGTTTTTCATCAGAACCCCGGCTTTTTCAACCGGCACCATCAGCACTTCGCTCTCCTTGTGTGCCACGGCTTTTAATTTGCTGGTTACGTTGTACAACCCCGCCATGAACGACATAATGCAGGTATCTCCCTCTTTCAGATAATAGAGAAGCATTTCGCGGTAATCATCGTCGGTTTGATAAACACGGATGCTCCCTTTCAGAATAATGGGGATGCTGCGGATAAAGCTGTGTTCCTGAATGAGTGTGTCTCCCTCATCAAGCTTTTTTATAACGCCTACTTTTTTCAAATCTGCGATCACATCATCCGATGCTTTAAACTCTTTGATTTTGTTTAGACCGTCCATTTTTTTATCACTGAATTTTTATAAATCTCAAACCTGGTTGCAGCTTACTGAAATGCAATTTCTTAAAATGTTCATCCTGATACCTCAAAGTTAAGAGAAGTATCTCAACAAATTTATGATGCATTTCATAGAAAAGTATAGGTTTTTATTATAAATATTATATTTTTGATGCGCTGTGAGTTGTATTTACTTATGATGCTGATATTGTCCCACTCCTGATAAGAGGATTTGCAAAGCCTCTTTACATATTAACTACGCAAACTGGCCATGAAACAGAATGATGATACTTCATCAATTACTGACAAGCTGAATGTTCTGAGAACAAAGATATCAGCCGGCTCAATATCATCAAATGATGAGCGGAATGAATTTTTGAAGGAAATTGATGATTTGGAAAATTTGATTCAAAATTCCTCCCGGAATCATTCCGGACTCAGCATTTCAGAAACCGAGAAAAAATTCAAGCTGCTTTTCGAGCATACACCGGTTGGAATTCTTCAGTTTAACGAAGAGGGAGTGATAACCGCCTGCAATAAAAATTTCGTGAATATCCTGGGATCTACTCAGAATAGACTGATCGGGCTGGACATGAAAATACTGCCCAATAAAAAGGTGGTTAAAGCCATACAGCGTGTTTTAGATGGTAAAACGGCATCATACAATGGAGAATACAAACCTGTAACAGGACAAAACACTGCCAGGGTAAGAGCCATTTTCTCTCCGGTGGTGGGCAGCAAAAAACAGGTTTTGGGTGGCATTGGCATTGTTGAAGATATTACCAACCAGTTTAATAATGAGCAAGCGCTGAAAGAGAGTGAACTGCGATACAGGCGTGTTTTCAGAGACAATTATTCAGTGATGATGGTTATTGACCCGTCTGATGGTACCATAATTGATGTGAATAAAGCTGCCGAAAGATATTATGGCTGGCCTCTTGATGAGTTTCGGAAAAAAAACATCAAAGAAATTAATACGCTGCCTGATGATGTAGTGCAGAAAGAGATGGAAAAAGCCAAATCCGGTAAACAGAACGTGTTTCATTTTCAGCATCGCCTTGCCAGCGGGTCTTTGAGAGATGTGGAGGTGCATAGCAGCATCATTTCCATTGAACGGAAAAAATACCTCTATTCTGTGGTTCACGATATTACCGCCCGGATGGAGGCAATAAAAAACCTGACCAAATTCCGGCTGGGCATAGACCGGTCTCCAAATGCAATTTTTATAACTGATACGGATGGCAGCATCAATTATGTGAACCCGGCATTTGAAGAACTGTACGGATTCCGGGCCGAAGAAGTAAAGGGCAAAAATCCAAGGATTTTAAAATCGGGAGAACAGCCTGCAACTTTCTACAAAGAATTCTGGGAAACCATTCTTGCAGGAGAGGTGGTTCGCGGAGAAATGATTAATAAAACAAAAGACGGACGGCTATTAAATATCCATTTTTCCAGCAATCCCATCATTAATGATAATGGTGAAATTATCGGCTTTATCGCGATACATGACGATATTACCAACTTTAAAAAGATGGAAAGCAACCTGCGGGCATCTCTTCACGAAAAAGAGATTATGCTTGCAGAAATTCATCACCGGGTAAAGAACAACCTGGCTATGATTTCGGCCATGATGATAATTCAGGCAGATAAAACTGATGAATCCGATCTGCGCAATAAACTGCTCGACAGCACCAATCGAATAAAAGCCATTGCCAACATACACGAACATCTGTACGAATCGGAAGACCTTTCATTAATAAAATTTACTGATAACATCCTCGAGCTGATCAAAAAAATTTCGGACACACTTCAAACAGAAACAGACATTTCGATTGTGAAGAAGTGCAGTGATATTGAGCTCGATGTTAACCAGGCTATCTACTGTTCTCTGATTGTAAACGAGGTAGTCACCAATATCATTAAACATGCTTTTTCCGGATTGAAAAAAGGTAAAATAGAAGTTTGCACAAAACTAAATCAGGAAAGTGTGATTTTGGAAATAACAGATAATGGCCACAATTTACCGGAAGATTTTCAGAAAGGAACCACAAGCTCTCTCGGAATGGATCTGATTCATATTTTCTGCCGTCAGCTCGAAGGCACTTTCCAATATATTTCAAAAAGTAAGGGAACCACCTTTTCACTTACATTCAGGAAAAAAGAGAGAAATTTGAACCGGTTTGAAGTCGAAGGGAAAATGCCGTCTATCCAATCATCTATCACCTAAATATCGAAGTTTAGTCAAAATTTTTTGATATCCTCACACGTTCATATTTAGCTATAAATGCTATAATACAGATAATTGCCAAATCTCAGGGAAAACCTGATTTAATTGTGCCGTTTCTATGCTATTTTAAAAAGCTGTAACTGTAAAATTCTGTTGAAAACTCAATTGATTTGATTACTGATTTAAACATTTAAATGAAGGTTATATTATGCAAGTAAAAATCAATACTATTCAATCTAAACTTAAAGAGTATTTGATTTATACCATTCCACTAATACTCATTTCTCTTATTACTATTGCAGGATGTACCGGCAGCGGCGCAGTTGTTGAAGAACCGGAACAAGAACCTGCTGAAAGCGAACGTGCTTTGGCGATCTTTGATGAAGATCCGGATTTTGCCAACTTTATCCAGGAAATTCCCGATACCGATGTAACTCTCGATATGGTTGCTGTACCCGGTGGTTCCTTTATGATGGGCCCTTTTAATGACGATACTCAGCACGAAGTAAAAGTGGATTCTTTTTGGATGGCTAAACACGAAACTACGTGGAATCTGTTCAACCAATTTGCCAATGCATCTATCGAAGATCTGCGGCGGGAACTTTACATGGTGCTGTACGATGTGGACATTGAAGCAGACGCCGTGGCATCAGCCACACTTACAGATGAAGTAATTGAGATGCTGCGTGATGCTGAAATTCCTGCAGACGTTATTTCAACTCCATCCCCTCCTTACGGTGATATGACAGGCGGAATGGGAACCGATGGCTTCCCGGCCGTAAACATGACCCATTACGCCGCCGTAATGTTTACAAAATGGCTTACAGTTAAAACCGGAGATTTTTACCGGCTGCCAACCGAAGCCGAATGGGAGTATGCCTGCCGTGCCGGCCAGCTTGAAACATATCAGCCTCCGAGCGAAGATGAACTGGATGATTATGCCTGGCACAGGGGCAACAGCAACAGAAGCTATAACCGTGTAGCCACAAAAGAGCCCAACGCCTTTGGCATCTACAACATGCTTGGCAATGCTGCTGAATATACCATGGACCAGTTTCATGAGGACTATTTTGCACAGCTTGATGATGAACCTGCAGTAAATCCCATCTTTGTTCCCGACGAACTCTATCCCCGAGCGGTAAGAGGCGGCTCCTGGATGGATAATCCAGATATGGCAAGCTGCCTGCAGCGCCGTGGCTCCAGCCCTATGTGGAAACGAGACGACCCGCAGCTCCCAAAAAGTTTGTGGTGGCACACAAATGCCTATTTTGTAGGCTTCAGAGTTGTAAAACCAAAAGATCAGCCCGAAACAGTTGAAGAAATGGAAAAATACTGGATTGAAGCCATTCAGGACTACTACTAATACCCCCCTCAACTACACTTATCAAATAAAACAGGTATACTACAAATTATGAGTAAGGAAAAAGATCTGACAAAATTATTGTCCCGAAGAGATTTTATGAAAAAAACCTCCATGGCTGCCGGCGGTGGTTTGCTGCTTGGCTCTCTGCCAATCAGTGCCAGTGCATTTGCTGCCGGTAATGACACTTTGAAAGTCGCTGTAGTAGGATGCGGCGGACGGGGAACCGGCGCCGCCAACCAGGCACTGAATGCCGATCCCGGTGTCAAAATTGTTGCCCTCGCCGACATGTTCAGAGACAGATTGGATGGCTGTTACGATGCACTGGCTCAGCGCCACCTGGAAACCGGCCGGCTCGATGTGCCCGAAGAGCACAAATTTGTTGGCTTAGATGCCTATAAAAAAGCGATACCACTGGCCGATGTGGTCATTTTGACAGCACCTCCCGGGTTCCGACCCGCACACTTCGAGGAGTGCGTAAAACACGGAAAACACATGTTCTGCGAAAAGCCGGTTGCAACCGATGCTCCGGGAATCCGCCGTTTTATGAAAGCAGCCGAGGAAGCCCGCAGAAAGAAACTGAATGTGGTACTTGGACTTCAGCGGCGATATCAAAACAATTACAGGGCAGGTTATAAACGAATTGCTGATGAAGGTATGATTGGAGATATCATATCAGCGCAGGCTTACTGGAATGAAGCCGGTGTTTGGGTGCGCCACAGAGAACCCGGAATGTCAGAACTGGAGTACCAGATTCATAACTGGTTCTACTTTACCTGGCTTGCAGGAGACCAGATTCTCGAACAAAACATCCATAACATCGACATTGTGAACTGGTTTACCGGCGAATATCCAGAAACAGCCCAGGGAATGGGCGGCCGGGAAGTTCGAACCGGTAAAGAATACGGACAAATTTTTGATCACAACTTTATCGAATACACATATCCGAGCGGTGTTGTGCTTCATGCCCAGTGCAGGCACCAGCGTGATACATGGTCGCGGGTGGGAGAAACCATTAAAGGTGCAAACGGCTCCATAGTATATGCCGGCTATAACCACAACGCCCTCATCACAGACCGGGACGGAAATACTCTGTACGACCACGATGGCCGGGATGATCCGAACCCCTATCAGCAAGAGCACGATGAACTTTTTGCAGCCATCCGCAGCGGTGACTACATCGACGATACGGATTACGGAGCAAAAACAACCATGACAGCTATTATGGGGCGTATGGCATCCTATTCAGGCCAGATGATTAACTGGGATGATGCCATCAACTCCGATGCACAATTGATGCCATATGATGTAACCGAAGATACCGAACCACCTGTACTGCCTGATGAATATGGGTTTTATCCCGTGCCTGTACCGGGTGTTTCCGAGCCGCATTAATCATCATATATCTTAAACTACGCGAGATCGTTTTAGACGTGTGGATTTAACGCGTATGTATTTACCAATGCCTTGGATATGCCTTTTGCAAAACAGGAACGAAGTGAAAGTCATATCCTAAGGTAAATGGTCTTTTTTAAGTCTTGCTTCAGATTGGCTTTTTACTGGCTTAACCAGCCTGTTCTGCTCTTTCGAATTATCCGCCTTTCTTGCAACTTTTGTGCCTCCCCCATTTGGCTTGTATGAACACAAATCTGATAAATGAATATCAGTGTGCAAAATATCGCATCTGGATTGAAGAAGGATCAATACAGTTGAAGAATCCGGGCTATTAATCAGCCATTTTCGGTTCAGGATTATTTTCAACAAGATTCCACAAATGGCGATTAAACTGACTATCATCCTCTTTTTTTGTGGAGAGATAAATACTGTGCGCTGTAAGTTCGGTAACAAAATAATCGTACCAGACTTGCTCACTTAATACATTCATCCAAAGATGATCAATCTCTTCTTCTGTGAGACGGCCTTTTATATATTTATCTATTTGTTGATGTATGCTATGCATAGTTATCCTTTTTACTGTATGAACCGAAAAAAGAGAATTCCTTACAAAAAAAATTGAAAAATTTTCAATGGTCTCGGTTTGAATTACAAATAGCTGACGCCTCTTTTAGGATACGTTTGATTTTATCAGAAGGAATTCCTGAATTTTGCATTATGTCTATATTTTCCTGCACGTGTTTGCAAAGAACTATATCCATTTCGAGAAGACGTCTTTTATCTTTTTTGGATAGAGACGGAATACTCGTAACCGGATGCAAACCTGCCTGGTCAATCAAATCTCGCAGGCTGTCTCCTTCTGGATAATCCCAACTCATCATTTTGAGCCCAGAACATGTGCCATACTTTAATGCCTCAGAAGTGAACCTTGTGTTTGTAACTACCCAGCCGTGATGTTCTTTGTTTTTATACTCCGGCAACGTCCTCCATTTTTGCTCCACATCCTGAAACCTCGACTGGATGTAAAGCGGCACTTTGACGTCGCTTTTTTTACCCTTACTGTTGTGAAATTTACACTCAATCAAATAAACTGCATTCTCTTTTTCAGCAACGATATCAATTTCGTGTGATGCGCAACGCCCCTGTGCAGTTATTCCTGTCTGAGCTTGATAGCCGATTTGATTGAGCAGTTCAGCAACAAATTTTTCAAACGGATATCCGGATGGTCCTAATTCCATCAGGGAATTTTTTAGTTTATACCGACCACCGCTTCGACTGGAGAATTTTTTAAGCTGCCTGTAGGCCTCTTCATAAATTTTTTTTGTTGAGATACCATCATAAAGTTCATCACGTACATCATTGGCAATTTTATCAATAATTTTCTTTTCGCCCCCGGCACGACTCAGAGATCGTCTCAATTTATCTTCATCATAAACTTCCTTTTCACCCGAATATTTAGTTACGCTTATTTTTGACATATTTGAAAAATATATATTTCTCCCAGATTAAGCATTCGTTCAGGAAAAATCATCCTGAGAAATCACGTCGAGATGATTTCATGTTTTCTCAGCATTTTGGTTTGAATCGGTATTATTTGTTGATCAGATTGCTTCTTACTGTACATAAAAAATAATGCGTGAGTATTTACATATCACAGCAGAGAATAATCAACGGCGCTTTGAACTATAATTTCAATAGTGTTATACAGCCTGATGTCTGTTTGGGACTGGTTCATCACAAGCGGCAGTTCGGTACAGCCCATTACCACCGCTTCAGCTCCCTGGTTTGTGTAGCTGCGGGCAATTTCCTGTAAGGTTTCAAGGTCTGCATTACTCTGTTTACCGCCCATCACGTGTTCAATTACGTTGTTCAATTTATCCTGCTGATTTTGATCCGGCAAAATCACATCAATACCCGATGGTTTCATTTTGTCCTGGTATAGGCCCAGTTTACAGGTGCTTTCAGAAGCTAATAGACCCACTTTCCGGATGTCATCATGATATACACGCTGCGCCGTTTCTTCAATGATGTTGAAAATTGGTATGTTCGTTACGTTCTGCATCTCATCATAAAAGAAATGAACGGTATTACAGGCGATAATCACGAGGTCACTTCCTGCAAGCTCCAGCTTTTTCACTCCTTCAACCAGTTGGCTCACCACCATATCCTTATCCCTGATTCCGGTTTCATCAAATCCCTGAAGTGGCAAACTGTAAATAAAGACAGGCGGGTAATCATTATCCTGCACTGCGCCATGATTGCTTTGTGCATAAGCAATGATTTTTTGGTATAGCGCTGATGACGCCTCCGGCCCCATACCACCAAGTACGCCAATGGTTTTTTTGCTTTTACTCATTTGTTATTATAATATTTACAGATGGCTTTCGCTTTCTTTATAACCCGGTTGGACTTGCAGTGGGTAAATGTTAAATATTTTTTCTTGAAGTAAGCATATCTGTGAATTGACTTTCGATTGCTCAGTGAAGTACGATAAAATATGAGCGATATTCAAACGGTGAAATTGAGGAGACGCTATTTAAAAGGCTTCAGGCCACAACGCTGACAGACCCGCCTGCCATCTGTCGGGCAGGTCAAGTAGGTGCCTGTCCTCAGTAGTTTTAACGCAGGAGGGCTGTAAGGTTGTTAGGTTTTACGCTGAAAAAATCTCTACAAACAGTTTACAATTTAATCTTTTAGAGGCCGCAGGTAAAACAGGCTGAAAAGTTCGTAGCGGTCGCGCCATTCTTTCTCAATAGTGAAAAGGCCGGCTACAAGATTCTCAAAATGCTCTCTGCTGTATTTGTGAGAATTTTCTGTGTGAATGGTTTCTCCAGTAGAAAAATGGTACGTACTACCTGCAATACTTACCGATTGATCTGCAAGGCTCTCCAGGTGCATTTCGATCCGGCTTTTTTCCTCATTGAAGAATGCGTGATGTTTAAACTGGTTCAGGTCAAAATCAGCACCGAGCTCCAGGTTAATCCGCCTCAGCAAGTTCAGGTTGAACTGAGCCGTTACTCCATCCTTATCGTTATAAGCAGCTTCCAGCAAATTGATATCTTTTACCCTGTCGGCCCCGATCAGGAAGCCATCCCCGGGCTCAAGCAGACCGGCCATTCGGCCCAGGAATCTCTTTGCCCGATCCTGTGTAAAATTTCCAATGGTTGAGCCGGGAAAATAGAGCACAGTTCTCTCTGCACGGTCGCGAAAGGGAAGCGGAAAAGGGCGGGTGTAATCGGCGGCTACGGGATGCACCGTGAGGTCCGGAAACTCTTCCCTAAGCGATTCCGCAGTGCTGTTCAAAAAATCTGCAGAGATGTCGACTGGGATATAGGCTTCGATTTCATCAAGGTGTTCAAGAAGAAGCCTTGTCTTTTTGCTGCTTCCGCTGCCAAGTTCGGCAAGCAGTGTATTTTCTCCGATTGATGAACAGATCTCCTCGATGTGAGTCTCCATGAGATCCAGCTCGGCACGGGTCAGATAGTATTCATCCAGGGTGCAAATTTTCTCAAAAAGCTCCGATCCCCGCTCATCATAAAAATACTTGCTGGGCAGCTCTTTTTGCGGTTTGGAAAGACCATCTTTTACATCCTGAAAAAACGTACTGCTGACGGTTTCAAGTTGGGTTGTGCTCATAGATTATCTCTTCAGTTTATTGAGCGTCTTTTGCCAGTCGGATACCCGTAAACTGCCAGCGGTATTTGGTGTGAAAAAAGTTACGGTAGGTTTTCCGGAAATGATTTTTTGAGGTTGCACACGATCCACCGCGCAGCACGTACTGGTTGCACATAAACTTTCCGTTGTATTCACCAAGCTTGCCGGGAAATGGTTTATAGCCCGGATAGGCCGCATAGGAGCTACGGGTCCACTGCCATACTTCGCCAAACATCTGCGAAAACCCTTCATTACTGTAATTCTCTGCCACCGGGTGCAAAAATCCGGCATCCACAAAATTGCCGTCCATCTCTTCGGTTTCGGCAGCCAGTTCCCACTCCTGTTCGGTTGGCAGGCGGCATCCTTTCCAGCGTGCGTAGGCGTCTGCCTCAAAATAGCTGACGTGAGTTACCGGCTCATTGGGGTGCACTTTTTCGAGCCCGTTTAGTGTGAAATGGTGCCAGGCCCCATCCTCCATCTTCCAGTATTTCGGAGCACGCCAGTTCTCTTCCGTAATCAGCGCAAATCCTTCATCCAGCCAGTATTGCGGATCGGTGTAAGCGCCCGATTCCATGAACTCCATAAACTCTTCGTTGGTCACCAACCGGTTTGCCAGCGAAAAAGGATGAATGTAGGTTTTATGTCTCGGGAATTCATTGTCATAACCAAATCCATCACCCATGTGTCCAATTTCACGAACACCTTCATCAAACGAAATCCACTTCAGTGGTTCGGCAGATGCACTCATGGGACGCGTTCGTTTATCGTTGTATGCGGGATGCAACGGGTTCTGAGCAAGCATCATCTTCAGGTCGGTTAACAGCAGTTCCTGGTGCTGCTGTTCGTGATGGATGCCGATCTCAATCACAGACGCCCATTCTGACCACTCTTCGTCAGATGCATTTTGAATAAACGCCTCAATCTGCTCATTTACATAGGCGCGGTAATTAAAAATTTCTTCTACGGTGGGCCGGGAGAGATTACCCCTTTTGTCACGGCAGTGCGGGTCGCCCGTCTGCAGGTAGTAGGAGTTGAATAGGTAACTGTATTTTGGATGCATGCTCTCGAAACCATCAACTGCTTTTTCAAGCAGAAATGCTTCAAAGAACCAGCTTGAATGAGCCAGATGCCATTTAGCCGGACTGCCATGCGTGGCAATCTGGATCACGAAATCTTCCGTTTCCAGCGGATCGGTCAGTTCTTCGGTGAATGACCGAACCTGCCTGAAGCGGTTCAGCAACAGGTCACGATCATGCCGGGTTGATTGTTTGTTTTTTGGAGGCGATTGAATATCTGTTGGCATTGCGGAAACATTTTAATTTTGTTGTGACTGATACCCTTCTTCTAAGATCAATTCCATAACTGCTCAAAGCGTTCAATCCGGATTTACTTTTAACTATAGCAGTGTAAAATATCTTATTTCACTCATTTATATATCAAACAGCAGGCATAAAAGCCAAATGTTATTTTATTGTGATAAACAGACGGGTAAAATTCTACTTTCTTTATAACCCAATGGAAAAAACATTTTTTACTTTAATAAAAAAGAGATCATGAAAAACTTTCAGCACATCATACTCGGAACCGGACAGGCAACAGGAACACTTTTAGGAAAACTGATACCAACGGGCGATTCGATCGCCGTTATTGAAGGCAACAAGGTGGGCGGGAGTTGTGTGAACTACGGCTGCACTCCCACCAAAACGCTCGTGGCAAGTGCCCGCGCAATCCATATGGCCCGCAGGGGTGATTTTTACGGGTTTGATGCCGGTGAGATCACCGTAGATTTCAAGCGCGTTCGCGAGCGGATGAACAAGATTCGCAACGGCTCCAGCAAGGGTCTTGAAGGGTGGATGAACGGAGCAGATAATGTAACCCTCTACAAAGAGTGGGGTGCATTTACCGGGCAAAAGACCATACAGGTTGGCGATGAGGAGATCAACGGTGAGCAGATTTACATCAACACAGGCACAAGGCCGTTTGCTCCTCCGATTGACGGTCTCGATGACATACCGTGGCTAGATAGTGCCGGGCTGCTCGATGTAGAACAGGTTCCGGAACACCTGGTGATTCTCGGCGGCGGATATATCGGGGTGGAGTTTAGCCAGGTGTTTCGTCGTTTCGGAAGCCGGGTTACGCTCATCCAGCGGGGCGATCAGCTGATGCCGCGCGAGGACAGGGATGTGGCTGATGCCATCCGTGAATTTCTTGAAGAGGAAGGGATTGAGATTCTGCTAAACGCAGATGCGGAGTCGGTGGCAGGTGATGAAAAAGAGATTACTATTACTCTGAAAGACGGAAAAGAGATCACCGGGAACAAGCTGCTTGTGGCAACAGGACGTAGGCCAAACAGCGATACCATCAACCCGGATGCGGCCGGCATCAAAACGGATGAGCGGGGGTTCATCAGCGTGGATGACTACTGCCGGACCGGCCTGGAGGGTGTGTTCGCCGTGGGCGATGTGAACGGGAAAGGAGCTTTTACCCACACCTCGGTGAACGATGCTGAAATTGTTCTCGATTATCTGAACGGCGGCGACCGTGCCATTTCGCAGCGCACTACAATTTACGGGCTGTTTACCGATCCGCCTCTTGGCCGGGTGGGAATGACCGAAAAGGAGGCCGTAGCAACTGGCAAAAAGGTGCTGAATGCAACACGCCCGATGAGCAAAATCAGTCGCGCCAAAGAGATGGGCGAAACCAACGGCTTTGCCAAACTGCTGGTGGATGCCGAAACCGACCTGATTCTCGGCGCATCTGTGCTGGGGCCCGGCGGCGATGAAATCATTAACATGTTTGCCGCCATTATACACAGCAACATTCCCTGCCGAGAATACCGCAAGGTTGTGTTGGTACATCCTACCATTTCGGAACTGATGCCGTGGGTGCTGGATGGACTGGAACCGGTTTAATCCTCCAATTTTTACTAATTGAGGGAATTGAAATCCTCTAATTATACTAAATTAAGTGAATTACATTCCCCTAATTCATTTACATGGAAGGGGGATCAAAAAGATCGAAATTCAGGTGATCCTGCATCAATCTGAAATGTTTATCAAAACTGAACAGCGTAAGCTTTTGATCGATAACCTGTTGCAGAATGATAAGATCGGGGATGCCCACATGGTTAATGCCATTTTGCAGGTTCATCAGTTGGTATTTGCGAATAATCTCCCAGTCAATGTTTAATGGAACCCTCTCCAGGGCAGCCAGTCCTTCAAGAGCACTCATTTCATTTTGTTTTTGAAGCACGGGTGCCAGCTCGGTAAAAATAATTTCGTTGACGCATACCAGATCTTCAAGGATGAGCCGATCTATTACCTCCGGCTGACCATTTTTGAAATAGCTGACCCAGACCGAGCTGTCAATGAGTACCTGATATCTTGACATTATTTGCGATCTCTTAATTCATCCAGATCTATATCGAGATCTATTTTTCCTTTTGCCGCTATCAGGCGTTTTCGTTTTGCGCGGTCAATTTGAGCCTGCAGAGCATCTTTCACCAACTGGCTTTTGGTTTTGGCTCCGGTCTCCTTCATCGCTTCATCAATCAATTTTTTGGGAATATCAAGCGTGGTTCTCATAACTATTTATGTATTAATGCATAATTATCTATGATTATAATAAAAATTGCTGAATAATATTTCGAGCACCAGACCTCCAAGGTTTTCCCTCCTACGCTATCTATTTGAGTAAAGCTTCGTAGATCAAGAAAGCTTCGGAGGGCAGGCGAAACCTTGGAGGTCTTGGTTAATCTACCCCTTTTCTATACTCAACTGCGCCATTCTTTCACCCATTTGTACGGAAGGAACAGGCACGGGATTACCGCCGGCTTTACGGATGATCTCCTCTTCCCGGTCATTCTGCGTAAGCACTTTGATGGTTCCGCGGAAGTTTTTCTTTCGCAACTTCTCTATCATAAACTCCTTTGTATATATTTCTCCGGACATCGACAGCAGAATGGTTTTCACTTTCTTCATGTCGAGCTCTTCCCAGAAGAAGGCATCCTGTGCATCGGCATAGATGGCACGATACCCTTTATCCATGAACGTTTTTACGCGGTCAGGGTTGATGTCAATTCCAACGGCTGCTTTATCTTTTTCTTTAAAATGTTTGAGGGCAGCCTGGCCGGTCTGTCCCAGCCCAACAACGAGGTATTCTGCTGCGCCTACCGAAACCGGCTGATGGTCGGGGTGTTTCACGTCCCGCTCAAAACGGCGAAGGAAATCATTTATGCGTTGCCAGATGGGATCCTCGTAGCGTACCAGTATGGAGTTAATCACGTAGGAGATGGCAGTAAGTAAGCCCAGGATGACAATGACTTCGGGCGGAATAATACCGGCTGCTGTCGCCACAGCACCGGCAATGAGGGTGAATTCACTATAGGCGGTGAGGGTTACCGTAGCAAGAAACCCGGTACGGGCACGAAGTTTAAAAGCCATAAAGAGGCCAAAAAACAAAATAGCTTTAAAAGGCAGTATCAATAGCAATACACCAATCATATAGAGCCCGGAAGTATCCGGAAATCCGCCCAGTCCAATTTCAAGGAAGAAACCCACAAGAAAGGCCTCTTTGATACCCCAGATCTTTTTCTCAAGCTGCTCCGCCTTATCATCGTTTACGGAAAGCATGCCCATGACAAGTGCCCCAAGCTCACCGCTCAGGTTGAACCATTCGAACAGAACGTCCCCGCCGATTGCCAGTGACAAAGCCATTAACAGAAGCAATTCATCTCTTTCAACAAGATGAAGCAATTTTGACAGCAATGGACGAATCAAAGGAAGTCCGAGTAGTACAACGGCATAAGGTGAAGGTATACCGCCACCTGCATAGGCAATAATCCCGATTGCTACTAAATCCTGTACAATCAGGATACCAATCGAAAGCCGCCCATAGTAAGCGCTCAGCTCATTCCGTGTTTCAAGCCCTTTAGCTGCCAGAACGGTACTCGAAAATCCGAGCGTTATAGACACGATTACTGCAGCTTCCATACTGAGTCCGAAGAAGAGCGAGACAGGCACAAAAATCGCAGTGGATGTAGCCAGGTGAATCAGCCCCACGCCCAGCACCTCCTTTTGCAGAATACTCTTCAGGCTGATGTGTAAACCAACCGTAAATAGAAGAAAGATGACACCAAGGTGAGCAATTTCGTGCAGCAGGTTGCCCGGCTCATAAGGCGTAAAAGAGAGGCCAATTCCGGCCAGGAGGTATCCGACAAGGGGAGGAATATGGAAGCGATTTAAAAGAACACCTAACAGAAAGGCAAGACCAATCCAGACAATATCCATAACAAAGAATTCAGGTTAGTGTGCAGTAAACTGCTGTATGAGACAGAATATAGGAATCTTCAAGGAGGTATTGAAAAAAAGAGGTTTATTTTACTCAAGTTTATCAGAGATTTCACTATCTGGAATAAGGAGATCCCTCGAATACGTCGCGACAAAAAGTGTCGGGACACCGCTCGAAATGACAAGGTGTGTGTAGTAAAGGGTCTGCATCATCGCAACCCCAGCTGCCACATATAAAATCGCACTGAAATCGTTGATTTTAAATGCATTATTATTCACTTTACTTTTCTACATCATCGATATATGAAAAGAATACAAATATACTTACCGGAAAAGATGCAGGAAGAACTTGATGTTCTTTCACGGCGGCGCGGTATAAGTAAGAGTGAGATTATCAGGGAGGCCGTAACGGAGTATCTGTCTGACCATTCGAAAACTGAGATTCAGGAAAAGCTGAAGGCCGGTGCAGGCTTGTGGAAGGAGCGAAAAGATTTGCCCGATTTGTCTGAATTGCGCCGTGAGTTTGATCGGCTGAACTAAACCATAGCGAATGAACGGCTGTAATCATCGATTACCTGAAGGGGCATGAGAAAGCCGTTGGTTTTTTCCAATCTATTCGGGGAGATTTTTATGTGTCAGCCATCACAATTGCAGAACTATATTCCGGCCTGAAAGGGCGAAAAGAGAAGTCAGATCTTGAGTACTTTTTATCTCTTTTTGATGTGATTCCTGTTTCAAAAGATATTGCCACAGAAGCCGGATTACTGCGGCGCAAATGGCACCGAAGTCACGATATGGGTCTCGCCGATGCACTAATTGCCGCAACTGCAGCCAGCAATAACATGACACTCTACAGCCTGAATGAAAAGCACTATGGAATGCTGGATATTTTGGAAGTTCCTTATCGTAAATAATTCAAGACATCAGACCTCCAAGGTCTTCTTAAACCTTGGAGGTCTTAGACGAGCTTACTTTTCTAATGATTTTATACACTCCGCAGGAATCATTATAGGTAACCGTTCTGATGTTTTCCTCTGATCTGAAATATTTCTGGTTATAAAGTTGCCAGCTCCATGGTTCGGAGCGGTATAATATTGAAGAGCGTCTTCTTTGTCTTTTCGTAGAAGTAGAACGCGCCCGGTATTTTCTTTATTCCACCGATCCAAACTCAACCAAACGCACCTTCACTGTTCCCTCACCATTCACGGCAAACCCAGTAGTGCCCGGCTCCATTTCATCAGCGTGAGTGTGAACAATGGTATTGCCGTTTTGATAACCGTAAAAGTGACGGCCGGAAGCGGTGACTCTGAACGTGTGCCAACCGTCAGTATAAATGCTTCCTGAGCCGAGAACATTATCGGATCCGTTGATGATCTGCCCCTGCGACAGCTCTCCACCGCTCATGCGGATATACTGGTAGTTCTCACTGTCGCTGAAGTGGTGAATCAGCTTGAACTCACCGTCAAAATCTGAGAGATTGACTTCGGTACGTCCGTCAATAGTACGCAGTTCACCGCCGGTATGGATGTAGGTCATTTCAGTGGGCGCAGTCAACTCGAGGTGGGAGCGACCATCCTCGCGGCCGGTATCTGTTTTAATGTTGTTATCGCCATCTATGGTGAAGTATTCAGAGAGAGCTTCACCGGCACCGGCTCCGATTCGCCAGGTCCACGAACCGTCATCCCGGACTTCAGGCCCGGCCTCTTCACGGAACTGAGCAAGACGCTGTTCCAGGCTTTCGATCTGCTGCTCCATCCGGTCGATCTCACCCACGGCCACACCGTGCTTGTATACCAGCTCTGCACCACGCTCACCAGTATACCAAAGCATCCCGGCCCCGCCAAAGCCGATAAGAACAAAGAGTGGGAGAAGAAAACCTTTCTCAAGCTCTTTCCACCAGGTAGCAAACCGGATGGCGGTAAAAGCGAGGAAGTAGATCAGCGTATAGAGTGCCCAGTCTTCGTGGGTAGTGACCACGGGTATGGCATCGCCGGTTACCGATACAGTTTCAACCGCCCGGCGGCCTGACCAAAACGCAGCGATCAATCCCACCGAACCTGTGGCATACAGCGCAAGCACCGCTTTTTGAAGCCAGCTTTCTTTTTTGAAATAAAGCCGGGCTGCATCAAAAAGTACGGCAATCACGAGCAGTGCAATTGGAAAGTGAACAACTAATGGGTGTATGTTGGGTATCCAGTCGGGGATCATGGTTTTATATTTAGTTTAATGTAGATTTAAAGATCTTCAAATTTTCTCCTGCACTCCGAAGCTTTTTTGATCCATGAAGCTTTAGCGAAGTAGATAGCGTAGGAGGGAAAACCCTGGAGGTCTTG
>SLPZ01000021.1 GCA_007131725.1 Balneolaceae bacterium | reverse complement strand
TGGCCATCACCGAAGTAATCGCAGCCGTTAATGTCGTCTTGCCGTGGTCTACGTGTCCTATCGTACCTACGTTCACATGAGGCTTGGTACGTTCAAATGTCTCTTTTGCCATGGTTAGAAAAATTATTTATGATTGATTTTATTTTAAGATACGTTCACCCTGAAGAGCCGATAGTCGGAATTGAACCGACGACCCCTTCCTTACCATGGAAGTGCTCTACCCCTGAGCTATATCGGCTTTTTTCAGTGAGCGGGCGATCGGGCTCGAACCGACAACATTCACCTTGGAAGGGTGACGCTCTACCAATTGAGCTACGCCCGCATACCTCATTAAAACATTGACTGACAAATTTGCAATCACTCAGCAAATCTTGCAATCAGTCAATAATTTTGTGGGGGGAGCAGGATTCGAACCTGCGAAGGCTTACGCCAACAGATTTACAGTCTGCCCCAGTTGGCCACTTTGGTATCCCCCCCATCACTTTTAACAAAGTGAGCCAGTGGCCGGATTCGAACCGACGACCGGCGGTTTACAAAACCGCTGCTCTACCCCTGAGCTACACTGGCACTTCAATATTTCAATTATTTTCGCTGTGATTAACAACGCTTTATTCCATTCACCAGAATGGTTACACAGAAACTGAACCTGAGCATAACTTTCCCGCAAATGAAAGACCTGAAAGCTAAAGACATCTTTGGAATTAATCAACTCTTTGGTGAGATATTTTTCTTTTTTTTGTTTTTTCTCTGATATCTCTTGTAAATAAACATGCATAAAGCGAGTAAAACCAAACCTGACAATATTATCCAACCGTAAACATTTAGATAGTGCCCGATAATTGCCCAGTTTTCGTGTACAAGCCAGCCCATTCCAAGCAAAATAGTATTCCATATTAATGAACTGATTGTGGAACTGATAATAGTAGGAGTAATTTTTGTTTTGGTGATTCCGGCAGTCAGAGAGATTACCGAACGCGTTCCTGCAAGAAAACGATTTGCCAGAATTGTTCCCTGCCCCCATTTATCCATCCAGCGTTTTCCCTTATCAAAATATTTTATATCAATTACACGCATTAGCCAAAACTTTCGGCGCTGAACTTCAATCTTGTCTCCAAAATAAGCTCCAATCATATACATCGTCATAAATCCCAATACCGAGGCAATAGTTGTAAGTGCCAGCACAGGAGTAAAACGAATAATACTTTCAGCAGCGAGGTATCCGCCAAATGCCACCAGTAAATCACCGGGTATAGGCGGTACAATATTTTCCATATATGCAATCACGGAAAAAATTAAATAGATACTGATTGGTGAAAGTGCTTCAATCCACTCAATAAGCTGCTGGGTATAAGCTTCCATTGGTTTAGTTTTTTTTGACCAGCACTACAGCGTGTACCGCTATACCTTCGGCACGGCCAACAAACCCCATTTTTTCGCTTGTTGTAGCTTTAACAGAAATTTGTGCCTTGTCACAATTCAGTATTCCGGCAATTGATGTCCTTATCTGATCAATATATGGCCTTAATTTGGGTTCTTCGGCCACAACCGTAGCATCAACATTTACAATTGTGTACAGCTTTTCTTTTACGAGATGGTAACTTTTTTGTAACAGTATGGCGCTGTCGGCATTTTTAAAAGAGAGATCGGTATCAGGAAAATGGGCTCCGATATCACCAAGGCATAATGCTCCCAGCAGAGCATCAGTAATGGCATGTAGCAAAACATCAGCATCGGAGTGGCCTTTAAGGCCTCTATGATGTGATATTTCCACTCCGCCCAAAATTAATTTGGAAGCGGGGTCAAACGGGTGAACGTCGTATCCCAATCCAATCCGAAAACTCATGCGTTCTCTTCTTTTAGCAGATAGGTGGATATTTTAAGATCGATCGGAAAGGTAATTTTAAAATTTTTTGTTGAGCCTTCCACCAGAACCACCTTTCCGCCAACCTGCTCAACAAGTGAAGCATCGTCAGATCCTAAAATATTATAGGTTTTTGCGTTGTCGTAGGCTTCGCGAAGAAGTGCTGCCCAGAAAATCTGAGGTGTTTGCGCCAGCCAAAGTTTATTTCTGTCTGGCGTTTCTACGATCTCACTGTCTTTGCCCACAACTTTTATAGTATCTTTCGCGGGAACAGCCAAAACAGCTCCGCCCCACCGGGACGCTTCAACAATACATTTTTCGATATCATCCGGACTAACAAAAGGACGAACTGCATCATGAACTGCTATCAGCCCGGTTTTACCCGAAATTTTTGCAAGCGCATTCCGGATTGAATCCTGGCGCTCCTCTCCTCCTTCAACTACATGACAAATCGGACCTGAAAATACAGTATCAAGAATTTTCCGGGTTTGTTCCATGTAATCGGGTGTGGTTGATACAATGACTTCACCAAGCCCGCTAACATTCACAAACTTTCTGAGCGTATGCTCGAGCACAGTTTTCCCGCCTAACTCCAGGTAGGGTTTGGGAGCTTCTCCGCCAAGCCTTGTACCTGCTCCGGCGGCCGGCACAATAAGTGCTAATTGTTGATTGTTCACACTTTTCCGTTTAAAGTATCAGCATTGCATCCCCAAAAGAGAAAAACCTGTAATCCTTTTTAACAGCTTCTTTGTAAGCACGCTTGTTAAATTCAAAACCTGCAAAAGCGGCAGCCAACATTAGAAGTGTGGATTCCGGCCTGTGAAAATTGGTGATTAAAGCTTCCGTGATTTTAAAGGGATAGTCAGGATAGATAAATTTATCAGTCCATCCGGTTCCCGGTTTCGACATGCCACTGGCCATCACACTGGTTTCAATTACTCTAACCGCTGAAGTTCCACAGGCAACCACTTTGTTCTTTTTGCTTTTCAGGGCTTTGTTGATCCGGTCTGAGGATTCTTTGGAAATGTAATAATTCTCCGAATCCATTCTGTGCTTGGTTAAATCTTCAACCTCAACATTTCGGAAAGTACCCCAGCCGATATGCAGGGTAACAGGCACAAAATCAACTCCTTTTTTCTTTAGCTTTTCAACAAGTTCTTCGGTAAAGTGCATGCCTGCTGTTGGAGCAGCAACAGCGCCCCTTTCCTTCGCAAAAATGGTTTGATAACGATTTTTATCTATCTCTTCCGGTTCACGTTCAATATAAGGTGGCAGCGGCATATCGCCGATAATGTCCAGTCTGCGGTACAATTCCTCGTTTGGGCCATCAAAAAGAAACCGGATGGTTCGGCCGCGCGACGTTGTGTTATCCACAACTTCGGCCATTAATTCTTCACCAAAATAGAGCTTATTGCCAATTCTGATTTTTCTTGCAGGCTCAACCAGAACATCCCAAAGCATATTTTCGGGTTGCAGCTCACGCAATAAAAACACTTCAATATCGGCTTCTGTCTTCTCTTTTTTACCTTTTAGTTTGGCCGGAAAAACCTTGGTGTTATTGTAGACGATAACATCGCCTTCATTTAAATATTTATGAATGTCGGCAAATGTCTCATGTTTGATGGATTGGTCTTCCCTGTTTAAGACCATCAGATTTGCTGCATCTCTGGGTTCTACCGGTTTATCTGGAACGTTAAATTCTTCGATTTCAAATTTGAAATCAGTTAATTTCATTTTCAAAACGGGCGGTATTTTTTTATTAAATTTTCAACTATAAGGAAGCTTGTAAATATAGTTTATAATTGAAATATTTACAACTCTGATATATGAACTCATAACCGTTTCAGTTATTACAGTTAGTACAATTATTTTAGATCGGGTAACAAAATTTTATTTACTAACTGCCACTTATTGTGTATAATTATAATGAGTATAATCCGTTTGTTAAGAAACCACAATAGACATGAAATTTATTTCCTTATTTGCCGCATTATTTTTTTGTGTAACACTGATCGCAGAAGCACAGCTAAGAAAAGATCTTACACAACAGCCTGATGAATATAGAGCCAGTGCCACTCACTACCACGACTCCAATTCTACGGTGGGAAGCTGGATGAATCTGCTGAACATGACCATGGCACATTCATACTCCATGTCTTTTACTAATTTTGGCGGGCAGACACACAACATCAATGCCTACACCAATCACATGTTTTTTGACATCAGCGACCGGCTTAACGCTCAAGTCGATATTTCGCTTCTTCATTCGCCATTTGGCAGCAGTTTTATGAATAATGATAATAGCCTGGGCACCCAAATCATTGTTGAACAGGCCCGTTTGGATTACCGAATTTCATCAAATACCCATATTTCGCTTCAGTTTTCTCAGCGGCCCATGCACTACGGTTTTGGCCCATACGGACGTTTCCATAATACGCACAACAGATTGTCACCCGGGTTCTAATTTCTTAAATGCCTGAACAAACGATCGAAGACAGCCAAAAACATCTCTTCTTAAATTCGGCAATCGGCTTTTTGGGAGTTTTGCTGATCATTTTACTGTTCGCCCTGGGTTCAAGATTTTTACATCCCCGGGTTGTTGCCGAACGTTCCTCAGTTGATCCCGCTTTGGTTAGTGAAGTGATTCAGCTTGAGGTTTTAAACGGCTGTGGAATTCCGGGAATTGCAACACGATTTACAGACACTCTGCGAAGTTATGGTTTCGATGTAGTTGAAACCGGAAATTTCGACCATTTTAATGTAACTACCAGTTTCGTGATATCACGCAGCGGCCAGCTCGAAAATGCAAAGCGGGTTGCCAAAGCAATCGGTATCGCGGAAGACCAGATTCTCATTGAATCATCACCCGACTTTTATCTTGACGTAACCCTGATCATCGGATCGGATTACGATACACTTAACTTATAATAAACGCCTATGACAAAAACGATGAATAGTAAACAGTCTGCATTTCAAACAGATGTAGCTGAAAAAACATCAGATTCAGAACTTCTGATAGAACTCCTTGCAGAGGGATTGCTGGAAAAAAAAGCTAAAGAGATTAAACTGCTTGACGTTCGAAAGCTTACCACACTGACAGATTATTTCCTGGTTTGCCACGGCACATCAGAAACCCAGATACGTGCATTGGCCAACAGCGCGATGGAAAAAGTAAAAAAAGAGATCGGCGAGAACGCATGGAAACAAGAGGGAATGGATGCAAGAAGATGGATTATTCTTGATTACGTGAATGTTGTTGTTCATATTTTTAATGAAGAAAAACGAAAATTTTACGGAATCGAGCGGATGTGGAACGATGCGGTAATTACCGATATCACGGATGACTGAGACCGCCCGCCGACGGTCAGGCATCACCATTGAAACTTAACGTTACCATTACAGTTTACTGATGGATGTATCTGCCGTTTAAACCTTAACAGGGCAACTCCGATTGATTGACAATTCTAAATATTCTCTGCGCATTGTAACTGCTGTTCTTGTTCTCCTGGCAGCGGGCTATATCGTCTTTGAGTACTTTCAAACCGAAAAAGGCCATGACGTTGAGGTTCTCTCTGCAATTCATGAGAGCCTTGAAAACGCGGAAATTTTATTTAATGAAGTCCACAACAATCTTCAATCGGATTCTGAAGAAATTTACAGTATTCTGAACCGGGCGTTGGAAACCGGTCAGGAGAGAATGGCCATACACAACCGCCTCAACCAATTTGATTTATGGGGCATAACAGTACAGAAAAACCAGGAAAACTGGCTGTGGACCGGATTCAACCTTCAGCCTGTCCGATCGATATTACCGGTCACGTCCGGCGAAATTGAAAGAGTAAACACATCCGTAGTAAACTACAACAATGTAACTTTGCTCATACGCGAGCAGTTTTTCCATTTTGAGGATGATTTTTATACACTCATCACTGCTAAACGCATTGCTCAAACCACCGATCTGCCGTTCATAAAAGATGCCGAATTTAGCCTGACCGATGAACCTCTTCTGAGAAATCACTTTCCGGTTGAATTTCAATTTTTCGGCCCCATACCCAACGATTCCCAATGGAGGAAACTCTCAATTGCAGGAACAGATTCCGTGGGAGTTGTTTACGCAAACCCGGCATCTGCCGAATCGTTTTTCAACAACGCTGATTCTCGTTCTCTCCATCTCCGCCTGCTGTTTCAAGCGGGGCTTTTCATAGCTTTTTTTCTTGCGTTATTCACCTGGTCGGCAGTTCAGAAAAACACCTTTTTTAACCTGTTCCAGATTATCATCATCGGCCTGTTGTGGATCCTGACACATACTTCCGGCCTGATTGATTACTGGGTTTCCGGCTACCTTTCCGTTTCCCAAACGGCCGATCCCGAAACCTCTGCCTATCTTGGCAACTATATTGCCAATTCTGTCTTTTTATTTTTGATTTTTCTCGGACTTCACTCGCTGCTTCGTAATTCCAAAAAACCACTCAAAAATGAAAAGCATTACCGCACTTTTCTGTTTTCGCTGCTGATAGGAGCCCTTGCCGTATTTCTTCTTCTGTTTTTTCAGATATCAACACAAACGCTGATTATTGAAAGCAATCTTGCCCTTCTCGATCTTGAACTTGCCCCCGACCGGCAGTCGTTCACTTTCTATATATTTTCCGCCATCTTTTTCACTGCGGCCTCAGGCATCATCATCACGGCCGGTTACCATCTCTATTACAGCGAAGAGGATAAGTCGGCCATCATTGCAGTACTATCCACCATCAGTTTTATCGGCTTCTATTTTCTGGCGGTTATTCTGCATCCCCAGGTTTCTTTTTTCAGATATTACATTTTTCTGCACGGCGGACTTTTTCTGATTTTTCTCTTCATCATTCACGCATTTCATCAGCACTCGGCGTATATGAAAAAAATGTCTGGCTTCAGAAAGCTGATGATTCTTGTGCTTGTGGTTTCATCAACCATCTATTTCATTATTTGGGATTCGATGAATACCCGAATGGACAGAACCCTGCTGGAAGAAATACACGCGTTCACCGAAGAAGAAACCATCGACACCCGTGATATCCTGTTTCAATTGCTTTCAAATATTGAATCCCACCTGTCGCAGCAGATGCACAGCGATTTGTCCGAACCGCTTGTATTAACCCGAAGTCAGTTTCAGAGAGCTGTTCAAGCCAATATCCAGGACGATTGGAGAAACCATTCCTTTCACCTGAAACTTCTTTCGCCGGATAACAACGAGCTGACCAGCTACTCTACCAGTATTCAAACCCCGGCATGGTCCCAATTTTACAATACCGATTTGATGATTCGTTCGCATCGGGGCGAGCAGATTCGCTGGCAAACCAACCGGCCGATTATCTGGGGCAGGCCTTCCAATATTTCTGAACGATACACCGAACTATACAGGGGCTGGATTCCGCTTTACGATCCGAATCAGCCGGGCACAATCACAGCCTGGATTGCCGGAGATGCATTTATAGAACGAATTGATTACAACAAACCCCTGCGTGCCGTGCTTTCGGCAGCTACTGCAAGCGATTTTAAACAGAGCATTTACCTGGCCGAATATCTCGGAGACCGCTTGACCCGGAGCACAGTTAAAGGGATTTATCAAAACCAGCCGCAGTACAACAGCCTTTTGGCAAGAGAGGCCGAAATTTCGAGGCAGGATTCCATCAGTTTTATCCGCAATATTACTTCAGACGGTTCCTTCAGGGAAGTGATTGTACGGGATAACAGAACCGTAATTAAAGCCAGCACTCCGCTTTACCATTTTAACCACCATCTTTTTTCTTATTTCCGCCTTCAGATTGTGTTGGTGTTTTTTGGGCTCTTTTGCTTCTCCATTCTCGGGATGATCGGTTTCAGAGATTTCAGCCTGTTCGGACAAAACCGGAAATTCCGAGACCGCCTTGTTGACGGGCTGACCCTGGCAACCATCCTGTTTCTGACTGCTTTGATTTTTGCAACACAGTATGCTGTGAGCATTCAAAACGAAAAAAATGTTGAACGCGAACTGGTTACATCTCTCGGAAACATTACCGAATCACTGAAAGAAGTAGCGCTGTTTACGCCCGAAGTTTCGGCAGAATCGCTGCTCTCCGATCTTACCACAACCCTGAATCTTGACCTGGTGCTCTACCAGCGGGCTAATGTAGCGGGCTCCACAACTCCCCAGATTTTTCAGCAGTACCTGATGCCGGCATCGCTGCCTTATCCAGTCTACGATTTTCTCTTTAACCGCGAACGCAGGCATTACGTAACCACATCACAAATTGGCAGTGAAGAACTGCTGATCGGCTACCGCTCTATACTGGACAGCGACGGATTTCCCATTGGCACTATTGCTATCCCCACGTTCATACAGTCTCCGGTTTACAAAGAGCAGCTTCTTGAAACCACGAGCTACCTGTTTGTTGTGTACCTGTTTATTTTTGCACTGTTTATTTTGGGCACGGTGTTTTTATCAACTCAGCTCACAAAACCGCTTCAGATTATTCAGGCCGGTTTGAATAAAATTTCGAGGGGTGATATGAACACGCAGGTAGCCGTTACCAGCCAGGACGAAATCGGATCTCTTGCAAATGCCTACAACACAATGGTTCAGCGGCTCGATCACGCACAAAAAGAGCTGATGAAAGCCGAACGGGAAGCGGCTTGGCAGGAGATGGCACAGCAGGTGGCGCACGAAATCAAAAATCCCCTCACTCCGATGAAGCTGAACCTCCAGCATTTACAGCGACAGCTTGAGAGCCATCCCGACAGAGCCCTGGAGCTTAAACCGGCCATTGAAAAAACCGCATCAAACATTATCGAACAGATTGAATCACTGAATAAAATCGCATCCGATTTTTCCAAATTTGCCAAGCCGGTCAGACAGCCGCTTGAAGATACCGACCTGATATCGCTGATACATTCTGTGGCCGATCTTTACCAGCACGATATTGGCGCTGAAATCCATCTGTCTGTTCCTGATCAAACGATTAAAGTTCAGGGGGTTGAAGACGAACTGCGCCGTTCATTCATCAACCTGGTGAAAAATGCCATCGAGGCCTCCGGAAATGGCCAGGCCAGGGTAAACATCAGCCTCAAAAAGAATCATGATCACGTTTTGATTGAAATTAAAGATAACGGAACCGGAATTGATGAGGCGGATCGTGATAAAATCTTTCTGCCGAAATTCTCAACAAAATCGAGCGGCACCGGGCTTGGACTGGCTATTACAAAAAAGATCATTGAGGCCCATCACGGAGATATCTGGTTTGAATCGAAAAAAGGCCACGGTTCATCCTTTTTCATCCGGCTGCCGCTGGGCTGATTATTTTACATTTTTATGGAGATCCGTCTGGCAAAGCCTTCCCGATGGGACACTACATCACTGCGTTACCTACCAATGACAAATGAGTTCCCAGCCCTTTCGGACCCATCCCAGCCTGCTGTTCACCTTTCCAATGGTGTTGCCCTACATTTGGGCAAAATGAGTGGCTCGGGAAGACAGCAAACCGAGTGTAATCAGGCGGCGCAAATAAATCCCGGTATGCTAACCTGCTTCATGCGCCGGCCTTGAATTCCCGGTTCGCAAGGTGTAGCGGTGCTTTTTGAATCCAAAGCCACGCAGGGTATAATTTTACTATGATTTTTTAGTCCACAAGGCGGGGCCTTGGATTCGTATCGCGCAGCCGAAGCGAACGTCTCGGGAATTCACCGCCTTGATTTTTTCGTACTTTTGCATCAAGGCAAAAGTACAACAGAAAAACTACCTTCCAGGATTCTATTAATTGGGGTATCAAGATAAAAATGCAAATCCGCTTCATGGTCTCTTGGCGCGGAAATAAGGAGAAAAGATTCCGACTTTAACCCCATCTTTTATTTCAAAAATTCGTACCATCAGCCCTTTCGATGGATCAGCAAAAACAGACATATCGGGACAATGTAAAGCAGGAAACATCCATACTGCTAAAAATCGGGTTTCCGGTTATTCTCGCCCAGCTTTTGCAGATGAGCATGAGTTTTGTAGACACCGTGATGGCGGGACGCCTTTCGCCCGAAGACCTCGCTGCAGTAGCTGTGGGTTCCAGCATTTTGATGCCGTTTGTAGTGCTGTGCCTGGGCTGCATGATGGCCGTAACTCCCATCGTTGCCCAAAATGTAGGAGCCAGGCAGTTTAACAATATTGGAAAAAATGCCCGGCAGGTATTGTGGCTGAGCCTGATTTTAGCCGTGCCCAGCTTTTTTATTCTGCGCAATCTCGGCGGGGCTTTCGTGCTGATTGGGGTAACCGATGACATCATCCCGATTGCTGACGGATACCTGAAGGCCATTTCATGGGGAATTATTCCGGCCTATGCATACGGAGCCCTGCGGTATTTTAATGAAGGGCTGAGCGTAACCCGCCCGGCCATGTTCGTTGCCATGATAGGAACGCTTGTTAACATCCCCGCCAATTACGTTTTGATGTTTGGCAAACTGGGGTTTCCGCAACTTGGAGCTGTAGGAACCGGGTATGCATCGGCCATCGTTTTCACGGTTATGTTTATCGGGATGTTTCTGTTTACTTACCGCTATAAGTCCTACAAGCGGTTTCAAATTTTTGAATCTTTCCGCTGGCCGGAGAAGAAATATCTCGGTGAATTGCTGCGGGTTGGCGTGCCGATCGGCATCAGCTCTTCGATGGAGGTGACCATGTTTGCCGTGGTCAGTTTGCTGGTGAGCACCATCAGTACGCTTGCGATTGCGGGACACCAGATTGCCATTAATTTCGCCGCCATGATGTTTATGATTCCTTTCGGGCTTTCCGTTGCCATCTCTGCCAGGGTTGGAAATTCCATCGGCAGAAAACGCCCGGATGAAGCCCGTTTTCGCGGATATGTGGGTGTGGCTGTAAGCTGCGCGATTATGGCATGCACCGCACTGCTGATGTTCCTGTTTCCAAACGCCATCGCATCGATCTACACCGATGATGCACCCGTCATTGAAATGGCCGTGCAATTGATTTTTATGGCAGCCATTTTCCAGCTATCTGATGGCTTGCAGGTCAGCGGATTTGGAGCGCTTCGCGGTTTGAAGGATACCAAAATCCCGATGTACGTGAACCTTGTGGCGTACTGGCTGATCGGGATACCTTTTGCCTATTACATGGGTTTTATTGCCGGGTATGGCGCTCCCGGCCTCTGGATGGGCTTAATTGCCGGGCTGACTATCGCGGGAATTTTACACAACATCCGCTTCTATCGCCGGACCGGTGTCCTCGGCGCCTGAAAATGTACAACGGGCAGTTTACTCTACGAAAAGCGTTTACCGGTTGAGGTTGTTTTGAAGAGTGTCCCCCTTTTGAAGGGGGCAATGGGGGATGATATGTACTTGATTTAAGCCAAACATAAAAAATTTGGATGAATCATCATGTGGTCATCCCCATGCTCTCCCGATCTCTGTCGGGATCGCTTTCCCTCCGTCGGCTGACGGAGGGACAATTTCGACATTTTAATCCAACAGGTAAATGCGTTACGAAGTTTTACACGTAGTTGAGTCTGCCAGTTACTCAGTAGTTAAGATCTTGGGAAAGTTATTGTCTGGTTCAAAATTTGTGCTCGAACAATCAGACAGAAACTCAAACATGTTTGGTCCTGGCCGGACAAGCTGTCCGGCGTACGTTAAAACCTCACGGGCACAATTTCACGTGAACCGGAAAACATGAAGCCAATCGAAACCTGTGGTGCGGCAGCCAGGCCGAACTCATCAAGTGTGGGGAACCAATGGGTTCTGAAACCTATTTCGATGTAGGGCCTGCCAAAACCGGAAACTCTGGATGTGACACCCACAAGCGCGGATGTATGAAGCCCAAAATGTGTTTCGATTTCTCCGGACTGAATACGGCTCAAACCTGAAACACCAATGCCCGGGCCTACCCGTGCATAAATCCGGGTATCATCCTGGTATGGATCGGATGAGGTGTGCAGTACATATTCACGGCCAAAAGTGATTCCCCCGCTAAAGCCGCTTCTGGTATCCGTAAAACGCTCATCTGTGCGGATCATCTGGCTCACAAAAACCGTTGCATAAAAATCGTAGTAGCGATTCAGAAGAGTGAATTCCGCACCCAGGTCAAGCGTTCCTGCATACACGCCGGATTGAAACTCAAAAACCGATTCCTGCGGATCATAAAATACAGATGGGTCGGCCGCCGGATGTACAACCCGGTCAACTTTTACACTATCCCGGTCGGCATCTGAATTCGCATCATTTTCATCTCCGGATAGCGTAACTGCAATTACCGCTGCCTGTAATGAAAAGGTGAATAAGCAGAGTAAAAGGATTTTTTTCATACACCCCTCCATGAAATTTGCACCTCATAAACTTTCTCTTATTATTAAACGTAGCAATCTTCCCGAACATTTGCCAATACATTCATTTGAACGATTTGGGCGTTTATGCGATTTAGCAGTTGTAAATTGACATCTATTTTAGTCTTCCATTAATATGCCCATATACATCAACCAGATTGAAACTGCCGTTCCTGAATTTTCATACAAACAGGATGAAGTCCGGGAGATGATGAAAGAGATCATTCCCGGAGATGAGCGCCAAAAACGGATTGTGCATCAACTTTATGCAAGATCCGGAATTAATACGAGGCACTCGGTAATCAGTGATTTCTATCAGCCTGACGGTAACGGAACTCTTTTCTTTAACGGACAGGGGCTCGCTCCCGGAACTAAGAGCCGGAACGAAACCTATATCCGTGAAGCCCGAAAGCTTTATGTGGAAGTGGCTGAAAATTTACTTTACGGATCCGGGTTCAAACCCGAAGAGATCACGCACCTGATCACCGTATCCTGTACAGGTTTTTATGCACCGGGTCCGGATTATGACATCATAAAAACGCTTGGCCTGAGGCATTCTGTTGAACGCTATCACCTGGGATTTATGGGGTGTTATGCTGCCATTCCGGCACTGAAAATGGC
Organism: Balneolaceae bacterium; assembly: GCA_007131725.1. Taxonomy (GTDB): domain Bacteria; phylum Bacteroidota; class Rhodothermia; order Balneolales; family Balneolaceae; genus Rhodohalobacter. The sequence continues at coordinate 3,694 of SLPZ01000021.1, read as the reverse complement.
AAACCAGATCTGCCAGGCTGATCCCGATGCATCGGTCATGGTTATTTCTGTTGAACTTTGCACACTTCACTTCCAGGCCAACCCTAAAATGGACAATCTTTTGTCAGCATCTGTTTTTGCAGATGGCGGAGCCGGGGCTATTGTCAGCCACAAAAAACCTAAAAACGACGGGTACCGTATTGATGGATTCGCCTCTTCCATCACTGAAAAAGGAGCCGATGATATGGCATGGTCAATAGGCGACAACGGTTTTGATATGGTGTTGTCTTCCTACATCCCCGAGCTGCTGCAAGACGGATTGAAAATTTTTTTAAATCCCGTTCTGGAACAGTTCAGGCTCGATGTTGATGAGATTGGCAGGTGGGCCGTACACCCCGGCGGACGGGCCATCCTGGATAAAGTTGAAAAAACGCTGAACCTGGACAAATCCCTTCTGATGGCTTCCCGAAAGGTTCTTTCTGAATATGGAAATATGAGCAGTGCTACCATTCTTTTTGTGATGAAAGAGCTATTGAATCAATCACTTGAAGATGAGCAAACAACTCTGGCAATGGCGTTCGGCCCGGGACTTACTCTTGAGTCGGCACTGCTGACGCAGATTTCAGCGGAATCCGGTGGGTGATGGTTTGGTTTTGAAATCGAGAAAACCAACTCTTTCCCCAGCCCTTTCGGACTCACCCCAGCCTGCTGTTCACCTTTCCAATGGTGTTGCTCCGCATTTGGGCAAAATTAGCGGCTCGAAACGACAAAGCGTGCATGGTATAAAAGTCCGGGATGACAGGCAAACCGGGTGTAATCCGGCGGCGCAGATAATCCCGGTATGCCAAAACTCTTCATGCGCCGCCGATTGATTAAAAACGCCTCTGTCATCCCGACTGGAGTCCCGAAGTATTTCAGGCGGGACGGAGCGGAGGGATCTCCATGAGTAAGGCCAATTATCTTGTAAAAGCAATGAAAAGACGAGTCTTGTTTTTGCTGTGTGTTTGTTAAATGGAGATCTGACGAGCAGTTAATCTTGTCTAAACAGTGGCCAACATAATTTTAAAAAAATTTATTGTAACACAACCTTTTAAAGCGTTAAAGCTATTTGTTGTTCATTTTGGCTTGATCCCCCATCGGGATCCCTGCGGGGCAAAACGAACCATCCCGACAAGCTTGTCGGGACAAGGCGGTGAATAAATTGGCGCGCTCATTTATTCAAGGCCGGGTTGTTTGAACAGTAATCATCATCACCAGCACAAAGTTTTTTATGGGTAATATCAGCCCATCCCCTCCCCATCCCGACGAAAAAACGCGTCGGGACAAGGATGGGAGTTTTTACTTCGAAAATTTGGTTTTGATTATAATGAAAATCCTTTTTGCAATACCTTGAATCTGTTTACACTTCTTTATTATCTAACTTCAATTTCTAAAATACCGCAGCAATTAACTGCTATAAACAACAAGACCGCTTTTGGCATTTTTTCTGAAAAATAGAAATGCAAACCTGGTTGAATGGATGGACAAACCGGATGCCGACCCGGAATTGCTATCCAACACGTACCGCCAGTTCGGCAGGATTAACAAACTGCTTTCGGGATGGGACAGAATTTACCGGTATTACATCAAACCGATAGTTCGGGCCAACAGAGGAACGGCATCTATCCTGGATATAGGCTGTGGCGGAGGCGATATTATCCGTTACCTGCATGAACTCTCGTTTGAGGACGGTTTTGATATCCGGTTTACGGGCATCGACCCCGACCGGCGATCCATCGAATTTATCGCAAAAAATGAATGGCCGGAGAATGTGACATTTTATGCCAAAAAAGCGAAGGACCTGATTCATGAAGGCCAGCGGTTCGATATCGTGATTTCCAACCACCTGGTGCATCACCTCACCGAAAAACAGTTAACATCTCTATGCCGGGATGCCCGGCTGCTTGCACGTAAACTGGTTCTCTTCAGCGATATTGAACGGAGTGATCTGGGGTATCTCTGTTTTCAGCTTGCCGCGCCGCTGCTGTTTCGCAACAGTTACATCGTGAAGGACGGGCTGATCTCCATCAAAAAAAGTTACCGGAAAAGTGAGCTGGAATCAGTACTGCCCGGCGGCTGGACAGTTCAGCGGCAATTTCCATTCCGGCTGATCGCAACATTATCCAAACCTGAAGATCATGACACATGAAACCGACATTATCATTGTGGGCGGCGGCCCCATTGGGCTGTACCTTGCCGGGCGGTTGCTTCAGGAAGGATATCGCTGCACCGTCCTCGAAAAAAAGGCGGAGGCGGATCTTCACTCAAAATCGCTCGGCATTCATCCCGTTTCCCTCGAGCTGTTTGAGAGGGCCGGAATCATTGATGAGTTTTTGCAGAAGGGCCTGAAAATCAACAAGGGGCTGGCTTTCTGGAACCGCAGAAAACTGGGGGAAATCACTTTTGAAAAATGCCCGGAGCCGTTCAGGTTTATCATGGCCATTCCCCAATGGCAAACCGAACAGATTTTGCAGCAGTGGGTGCAGTCCCTCGATCCTGATGCGCTGATCCGCAGTGCCGAAGTTTTAGAAATTGCAGAAAGGAAATCTGCCGTACATGCCACTTTCCAAAAAGACGGGACGCAGCATTCGTTGCGCGGCACGTTTTTGATTGGCTGCGACGGAAAAAACAGTTTTACAAGAAATTCTGCAAACATTCCGTTCGAGGGTGCTCCCTACCCCGATACATACATGATGGGAGATTTTTCCGAGAATACAGACTTTGGTAAAGACGCGGTTATATACCTGCATAAAAACGGGCTGATCGAGACGTTTCCACTTCCGAACGGCCATCGCCGATGGGTTGTAAAAACCGATGATTACATAAGCAATCCGGATTCCCGCAGCTTATGCCGGATTGTGGAAGAGCGCATCGGCCACAGCATGAGTGATACGGAGAACTTCATGATCAGCGGTTTTGGCGTTCAGCACTATCTTGCAAAAGATCTTAGCTCTGGCAGAATATTACTGGCCGGAGATGCCGCGCATGTTGTAAGCCCCATTGGCGGACAGGGAATGAACCTTGGCTGGATGGGCGCCGAACTCTGCTTCCACACACTGAAAAAAGCCCTCCATCATCCCGGAAAACATACCCGGCTTTTTGATGTGTACTCCAAAAAGCAGCGGGCCATTGCACGGCAGGCGGCACGGCGGGCCGAAATTAACATGTGGATGGGACGATCGGATAACTCCGGCAAGACAATAGAACTGATCTTGCACCTGCTAACCAAACCTCCGGCCTCTCACCTTCTGGCCAAACTATTCACCATGCGCGGGCTGGGCAGGTGGTGGGTGTAGGGTAGCTTGATATGAGACTTCCGAAGTCTGCATCGACACTATCAAAAGTTTTGACAAATAAAATGAGGCAATGTTTTATTAACCCAAAATTGTCATTGGAACAATGACAATTTTGCTCGAAGGGCCGACAATTCATTGTGAACCAATGTTTTGTCGGGGTCAGCCCGCAGGGAAAAAAAGGTCTAACGACTTTTTTGGGATTAAAACCAGATAGACTTCGGAAGTCTTTATTGTTACTCCTGAGTTATTTTCATTTAATCGGAAGTTCCAGTTAAAATAAAACGTAAACTTATTGTCTCCCAATGAGATATATTTTATTGGGAGTGCATCCTACTGGGAACAATCATCTACGCCATGTCACTCCCAGCAGTTCGAACGCC
>SLPZ01000222.1 GCA_007131725.1 Balneolaceae bacterium | reverse complement strand
TCCCCCCGTTTATAAGTCCAAAAGTATGTAAAACTGTCGTGTTCAGATTTTTTGCTGATGGATTTTGCACAGTGCTAAGCCCGATATTTGTCGGAGCCCAAAACACAAACTCCACCGGCCTGTCCTCAACAACCCGTTCACGCTCAAGTTGTGCCTGGGCGCCATCAGGAATCATCAGAAAGAGTAATAAAGCTGCAACTAACCAGCCTGTTTTGTGAATGATATTTTTCATGATTTTTATCTTTTGGCAGTTTTCTGACAATTTTTGAGAACTTTAATCTGAAGAATTTATTAATGTGGCCTCAATCCTTACATCCATTTCATCCCGCACTCTGTAAAAAAGGATGCCCGGCGGTTCAATATCATGGTCGGTTATATCATGAACCCATTCAGCTTCAAGCAAAAGTATACCATTTTGTTTTTGCAATGAGCCTTTGATGGTCATTTCACAGGAAATTCCGTGAATGGTAAATTCACCACTGACGATAACCTGCTGCTTCTCATTAGAACTGAAATCAAATGGTGTATCCAGTTTGCCGGTAAATTCGGCAAATGGGTATTCCTCTACATTCAAAGTATTGTACATGTCTCTGTCGCGGCGGCTGTTGCCGGTTTTCAGTGTTTCCAAGTCGAGATAGAAATCGACCAGGTTTTCATCGAAATCAACCATTCCAATCAAATAAGAGGATGTTCCCTTGAACTCATGCAGGGGAACACTCGATGTGAATTTTGCCAGGCCGGAATCGGTTTTAAAAACCTGACCGTATGTAACGGTATGCAACAAGAAAAAAACAACTGTAAATAGTGCAGTACGAAACTTCATAGGTACAATCTGTTCATTAATAATCAGATCCCCCGTTATCATCTTCATCGTTTCCATTTGAACCGTTTTCCGCACCATCGTTTATCCAGGTTCTGATCTGATTAATTCTTGCAGAAGACAGCGGGGATTCGTTCTCCGGCATGCGCACTCCAAATTGCGGATTGGATGATTCTATTTTATCAACAAGAGGGCTTCCGTTAGCATCTCCGGGCTGAACAACCAAAATGCCATACTGATCGCCCACACTGTTCATCACATTTTCATAACTGTCGAGCCGGACACCGCTGTCGCTCGCATTAATATGGCACGGCGCACAGGTTGATGAAAAAATTTGAGATACATTGTTAAATGTTGGTTCTGTACCAATCTCTTCGCCACCGTTTCCGGCACCATTTCCAGGGCTGCTGCCATTCGCTCCGGTACTGCTGTCACTGCAGCCATACAGCATAAGTGCTGCAATGACCAAAACAATTGGCGAAAATTTTTTGAATACATTAATGTAAAAGGCTGATTTTTTGTTTCTTAATTTTATCATAACATTTACTTTTTTAGTAGTTGTATGGTTTGTTAGCCTGTGCCATCAAAGTTTGAGATAGACAGAAATAAAACTGCCCACAGAGTAGAGTTCCACATTTCCCCATCCCACTTCGCCAAGCGGAATTTTAATAAATGGCTCGGCTCTCAGGCTCCAATTCTGATGCAGATCTATTTCGTAGCCAATGGAGAAACCTGCATTATTCAGCAGGTGCCGGCTGCCGTTTCGAATATTTAACTGTTGAATGGATTGGCCATCATACTGATCATAACTAAAGCGATAATCTTCATTCAGCATGATGTAGGACGAAATGCCTGCTGTAGCAAAAAACCTGGATGCATCAAAATTCAGAAAGTTGTATTTCAGGGTGATGGGTATGTCCAGAATCCGGCAAATTGCCTCTGTCTCGATGGGCATATTTCCCTGATTCCAGTAATCCGGAGGGTTATACTGCCCGCTTTGTGCAGTGTATCGAACATCTGAAAAGACAAAACCTCCGGACAATGACAGGTTTGGACTAAGACTGTATTCCGTTGTGATTCCGAATTTATAACCGGGATCATGAAAACCGGAGGGGGAGCCGGCAGCACTCAAATCTGGTGAAATCAGAATCCCCACTGAAAACCCCGATCGATCCAGAGAGCGAGTTCCGGTGTCTTCAGGCAGATCCCGAAGGGTGAGCCAGCCATCTTTTTCTTCAATTTCTGTTGGATGGATTCCGGCCCGGTAGGGGCTCCTATCCTCATCAGAAATTTTGGCTATGCCTTCTGCAGGATATGGAACTAATGCACCCGGATGGCGCTGGGTAAACCCGGCTGCATCAGCTTGTCTTCGCTCAATTTCATGTTCACCAGGAATAAAAAGGTCACGCTGCGCATGGCTTTCATCAGCCGGGTCAGATTTAACTATATCATTAGGCTCGATTACTGCCAATTCGATTTCTACTTCGTTAAGGCCAATAACGGCATCTTCCACCGTTTCTCTCTCAATGTCATCAGCTACAATAAGATCATCGGCCCGAAGAGTTTCTAAATCTCGCGCAGATTCTTCAGTTGATTCAATTTGACGGGCAATTTCATTGATTTTACTGGTATTACTGTATGTAAAGTATCCTAAAAGAGAAATGATCAAAATAGAAGCAGCCGTAAGCAATGCAATTTTTTTGCGGTAATTTCGCCGCAAATCGCTGATTTCAAGCTTTCTTTCCAGTTTGTTCCAGTCTTCTTCCCTGTAGGGTATATCGAACTCACCGGCTTTTTGCTGAAATAGCCTTTCAAGAAAATTATTATGTTTTTGTTCGTCAGCCATCAGGATGGTTTTTTCGGTTATAGTTTTTTCAAGCATCACACGCAGATTTTGTTTTGCTTTGTGAAGGTTTGATTTGGACGTTCCCGGAGATATATCCAGCAGCTTGGCAATCTCATCATGCCTGAAACCTTCAATCACATGAAGGTTAAAAACGGTTCTGTATGCGGGTGACAATTTCTGAACCATTTCCACAATTTCATCATAACTGATGCCGCTAATCACAGATTCTTCGGTCACCAGTTTGCTTTTTGCATGTTCAAGATCTTCCCATTTGTACACCTTTTTATTCTTATGGAAATGGTTGATAGCAGTGTTTACAAGAATTTTTCGAAACCAGGGTTTAAACGGTTTTTTTGAATCGTATTTGCGAATATTTTCAAACACTTTCATAAAAGCGTCATTCAATATTTCCACTGCTTCTTCCCTGGAATTACCATATCTCAGGGCAATGCTCATGCCATAGCCATAGAACATTTCGTAAAGCTGCTTTTGATATTTACGGCATCCTTTGATAATTTCTTTAAGCAATGGTGCAGTGAAAGATTGATTCAGTTGTAATTAAACTGCTATGTAAAACAAGTGATTTCAATCACCCGGTTTTCATTTAATCTGTACAGGAAATCTATGCGCCGGGTTGCCTCATTTTCCGGAACAGTCCATTTTAATCCCAAACTGGAAAAGCATTACGTTTGAAGATTTCTGGATTTATCTTACTTAATACTTTGTAAATAAAAGGGTTTTGAACCAGAAAAGCACTAAACCGTACGCCGGAGAGCTTCTCCGGCCGGGAAAGTCATCGAACGGCTTTTGATTTGATTGCAGGATGAGCTTGGCGGCTTGATTAAGCCATAGTAAAAATGTGGGTGAAAATAAACATCTGAGTAACGGGCAAGCACTACTACGTTAAAACTTCGTAGAGTAAACTGCCCGTTGTACGTTGATTAACGCCTCATCAAAAACTCTTTGAATTCTTCATAACTTTTGCCGATGGGAATCGAGGTTTTTTCTCTCTTCAGCCATTTTTCCAACCGTTCAGGCACATCGATAGTGGTTCCGGTTTCCGGTTCAATCACATCCCTGAATTTTACGGGATGTGCGGTAGCAAGTGAAATTACCGGATTTGGGGAGTTGTTTTTTTGAATAAATTCCTTTGCAGCCCGATAGCCTATGGCAGTGTGCGGACACATCAAATAGTTATGTGTATCAAACACTTCACAAATGGCCTCTCTTGTGATTTCATCGCTGTAAGAATAGCCTTTGATGTTTTGGCGTATTGCATCGTCTGAGTTCTCAAACAGAGCTTGTATCCGCACAAAATTGCTGGGATTTCCCACATCCATCGCATTTGAAATGGTTTGGATGGAATCTCTGGGAGAAAATTCCGACCCATGTAAAAATTCAGGCACCACATCATTCACGTTGGTTGCAGCAATGAAACGGGCAACGGGCAATCCCATTTTCATGGCCAGAATGCCCCCGGTCAGATTTCCAAAATTGCCGCTGGGCACCGAAAAGGCCGGTTTCGCTGAAATCCCCTGTTTTTGAAGTTCACCCGCTGCAAAAGCATAGTAAAACGACTGCGGCAGCAACCGCGCAATATTGATGGAATTTGCCGAACTGAGCTGCATGGCTCTGTTCAATTCCTTGTCTACAAATGCCTGTTTTACCAGCCGCTGACAATCATCAAAAACACCATCCACTTCGAGTGTGGTGATGTTCTCTCCCAGTGTGGCCATTTGCTGCTCCTGCAAACGGCTCACTTTCCCGGCGGGATAAAGCAAACAAACTTTAATGCCGGGTACTTTGTAAAAACCATGAGCCACAGCACTGCCTGTATCTCCCGATGTTGCCACAAGAATGGTTACATCCTGCTCCTCTTTTTGCGCTTTTACGGAAAACAAGCGGGCCATAAACCGTGCCCCAAAATCCTTGAAAGCGAGTGTTGGGCCGTGAAAAAGCTCCAGGATGTGAACCTGTCCGTCAAGTGAATGAATCTTCACCGGGAAATTAAATGCATCTTCAACAGCCCCTGCCAGTTCTTCCTCACCAATTTCATCCCCGAGAAATGGACGTGCCATTTGGAATGCAATTTCAGAAAAGCTCAGATTGGGTAATGAATTCCAGAACGTATCCGGAAGCCTGGGAATTGATTCGGGCATATATAAGCCGCCATCGGGAGCCAGGCCATTCCGCATGGCTTCAAAAAATGATGCCAGTGGTGATTGTTTATTTGTACTGAAAAATTTCATGATTCACTTACCACGGCAGCGCCAACGGTGTTTACTTTCGATACATGCACGTCGAACTCCAGGTCAACTTCATCAAGAACTGTGCCCATTTTTTTTCCGATTTCTCTGGCCAGGAATTCGGAAGTGCTCAGTGCAAACAGAGAAGGGCCTGAACCGGAGATGCTGCAGCCAAGTGCACCGGCTTTCAGCGCGGCCGCTTTCATCTCCTTAAAACCGGGAATCAGCATGGAACGCACCGGCTCGATGATTTCGTCGTGAAGTGATCGGCCGATCAGATCGTAATCATCCGTGTAGAGGCCCACAACCAAAGAGCCGACATTTGCCCATTGGGTGACCGCCTTCTGAAGGGGAACCTCTTTTCTCAGAATTTTCCGGCTGTTTTTGGTCTGAATTTCAATTTTGGGATGGATAATAGTGCAATGCAGTTTTTCCGGTGTTTGAAGGGACAGCACATCCGGTGGATTGTGAGTTTTCACCAGAATAAACCCGCCAAAAAGAGCAGCCGCAACATTATCGGCATGGGCGGTGCCGCTTGCTGCCAGTTCTCCCTCAACCGAAAAAGGCAGCAGTTCGCTTTTTGAAAACGGATCGCCAATCAGTCGGTTTACCGCCACAACCGAGGCCACAGAACTGGCTGCACTTGAACCGAGCCCGCTTCCCAGCGGCATATTTTTTTCAATCGTCAGTTCCACACCCAGGTCTGTTTTTCCGGCTTCTTTCAGCAAAGATTGAGCGGCAAGCCCTGCCGTATTTTTTTCCGCTTCAAGCGGAAGCCGGCCACCATCTCCTGTGATGGATGTAATCCGGACACCGGGTGTTTCCGAAACGGAAGCCGTTACATAATCGCCCAGTTCATGAATGGCAAAGCCGAGCACATCAAACCCGCACCCCACATTGGCAACTGTAGCCGGGGCAAACGCTCTGATTTTTTTTTGTGATGTCAAATTTTCCATTTTTCTGATGGTTCACCATCCGGCGTTGCTGTAGGCTTTGGTATCGGCCACGCGCAAAATATCCGCAATAATTCCGGCAGCCGTTACTCCGGCGCCTGCTCCCGGACCCTTCACCACGAGCGGATGTTCATCATAATGAGAAGAGTAAATCGCCAGGATATTATCCGTACCCGACAGGTTATAAAATGGATGGTCTATCCCGATCTGTTCCAAAGCCACATTGGCCACGCCATCCTGGTATCGCGCAATATAGCATAATTTTTTTTCTGTTTGCCGGGCTTCCTTTACCAGTGCTTCAAACTCATGGTTGTGATTTTTCAGTTTACCGAAAAACTCATCCACACTTCCCGCATTTCTGGCCTGTTCAGGCACCAGATTTTGAATGTCAATATCATCAAACTCCAGGTTATAACCGGCCACACGTGCCAATATCAGCAGTTTTCGCCCTACGTCATGGCCGTTCAAATCTTCCCTCGGGTCAGGCTCTGTGTAGCCGCTCTCTTTGGCCTGTTTTACAAGCTCGCTGAATGGCTCTGATCCGTCGTATGTATTGAAAAGATAACTGAGTGTTCCGGACAGAACACCTTCAATTTTATAAATTTTATCACCGGTGGTGACCATTTCGTTGATAGTTCCGATAATCGGCAGCCCCGCCCCGACATTGGTTTCATACCGGAAAGCGGCATTGTGTTTTCTGGCGGTTTCGTGCAGGGAATTAAAAAATTCCTGGCTGCTTGAATTGGCTTTTTTATTGGGAGTTACCACCGAAATGCTGGCAGATAAAATCTCCTTATAAACTGTTTGAATTTCAGCACTTGCCGTGCAATCAATAAAAATGCTGTTGGGAAGATTCATCACTTTCATCCACTCAACAAACTGTTTTAAATCTGTTTCTTCGCCTTTCTTTTCAAGATCTTCCGGCCAGCCTGTAAGTGATATTCCATCCTCGCTGAGCAGCATATTCCGGCTATTGGCTATACCGCGCAGGTTCATGTCAATCTGATATTCCTTAAACAGTTCATCTGCCTGATCAGAAATTATCTCAAGCAGCTTGCTGCCAATCAGTCCGGCTCCGACCAGGAACAGGTTCATCGTTTTCACACCTGACAGGAAAAAAGCATCGTGCAGAGTGTTCATCGCTTTTTTTTCATTTTTTATGTCCACCACAAACGAAATATTCCGTTCAGAAGAACCCTGGGCAATCGCCACAATGTTGATTCCGTTGCGCCCCAGTGCATTAAACACACGCCCTGCAATTCCGGGAATCTGCCGCATGTTATCTCCCACAACGGCAATCACTGAAAGGTCTTCTTCCACCCTGACCTCATCAATGATATCTGACGACAACTCATCATAAAATTCCTCGCCGATGGCTCGCTTTGCCATTTTTGCATCCTCGGGAAGAACCGCCAGCGTAATGGTATGTTCTGATGATGACTGCGTGATTAGAATCACATTAATCCCGACCCTTGCAAGCGAGCCAAACACACGTGCCGATACACCGGCCACTCCAATCATTCCGCTGCCTTTTAGCGTAATCAGTGAAATATTTTCGATGGATGACATCCCCCGGATGGAACCATTCATCCCTTTTGCTTCGCGATTAATTTCTGTTCCGGGATGTTTCGGTTTGAATGTGTTTTTTATCCGGATTGGAATTTCCGATTTCAGTGCGGGCTGAATGGTTGGCGGATAAATGACCTTGGCTCCAAAATGTGACAGCTCCATCGCCTCTTCATACGAGGCATAATCAACCGAAAAGGCATGTTTTACTTTTCGGGGATCGGCGGTCATCAGCCCGTCCACATCCGTCCAGATTTCGATAATACCGGCCTGGAGTGCCGCGCCAAAAAGGGATGCGGTATAATCGGAACCACCCCTGCCTAATGTGGTAGACTCACCCTGCTCCGTTGACGCAATAAAGCCGGTTGCAAGAATTACATTATGATCGTGCTTCTCGATATGGGCGCGGATATTTTGAAATGTCTGGGCTGTTTTTACCCTGGTATTTCCGAAATGGTTGTCTGTCTTAATAATCGGGCGGGTATCTGTGTAGTGCGTTTCCACCCCACGATTATTCAGCAGTGAGGCAAGGATAAGCGCAGAAAACCGCTCGCCAAAACCCATGATAAAATCGAGTGTTTTGCCGGTGAGTTCCCGAATCAGAAACACACCCTGAAGTACATCATCCAGCTCATTCAATTGCAGTTTGAAAGCTGTAATAACTTCACTTCGGTTTTTGGCCGGAAACAGTTTGTTTATGGCCTGATAGTGACGCTCCTCAATCTCATTCAAAATGTCGTGAAAGGCTTCATTTCCAACCGAAGCCTGGTTTGCCATGTCAATTAACTGATCGGTAATTCCACGAAAAGCAGACACCACAACCACGAGCCTGTCAGACTGCTGCCTTTCCAGGATGATATCCGTCACGCGATTAAGCGCATCGGGTGTTCCTACCGAACTGCCGCCAAACTTTAAAATTTTCATGCAGATAGACTGATCTTTAAAAAAATTTATCCAACCTCAATTTTACCTATATAAGAAGCTGTGAACAAGTTTATTTTTGAAATAACCGCCTGATTTCGCAAAAGCGCTTCCAGTTATTCTTACACTTTTATCCATCAAAATGTTGTAGGTTCCTGATCAATTTATTTAGTTAACTTGAGTTTTATATAAATCACAGCTTCCGTCAGTTTGAGCGCAGTTCTGACCGCTTTTGGTCGGAACGTAGTCGAAAACACTTTATTTCGACTACAATCCTACTGAAATGCGTCGGGATTACACCGCAAGGAATCCCTTTGGGACGCTCAATTTGACGTTTTCAATCATACAATTTCAACAAATAATCATGGATCTCACCAATAAACATGTAGCCATTTTGGGAGCCGGAAATATCGGCTGTTCCATTGCCAGCGGACTGGCCGCCTCAGGCGTATTTAAACCCGAACAAACCATTTTGACCCGAAGGCGTATTGAAAAACTGGACAGTTTCAAAGAAAAAGGATTTCAGATTAGCTCAGACAACATCAAATCCGTAGAAAGTTCGGAAATATTAATTGTAAGTGTGGAGCCGCATCAGCTTGACGGGCTGCTGAACGAAATTTCTCCGATTTTAAAACCCGAAAAACACCTGCTGATTTCTGTGGTATCCGGTGCAACTATTCACGACATGATGATAAAGCTGCCCAAAGGCCTGCCCATTGCCCGGGCAATGCCCAACACGGCTATTGCCATCCGCGAATCGATGACCTGCATCTGCTCGGAATCGAACAACCCCAGGGCGATTGAAATCACTAAAGCGATCTTTGACACGGTTGGCCACACACTGGAAATCCGCGAAGAACAGATGACATCCGCCACCGCACTCTGTGCCTGCGGAATTGCTTTCTTTTTACGTGCAATCCGGGCAGCTTCGCAGGGAGGCATTGAAATAGGCTTTGATGCCTCTGAAGCCCTGGCTATGTCTGTTCAAACGGCAAAAGGCGCCGCCTCATTGTTGTCGGCCATGCACAACCACCCCGAATACGAGATTGACCGTGTAACCACACCCAAAGGCTGCACCATTTCGGGGCTGAACCAGATGGAACACGGCGGATTCAGCTCTGCCCTCATCAAAGGGATTCTTACCTCGGCAGAAAAAGCAGAGAAGCTTTATTGATTTAGATAAACTTGGTATGTCTAATAATATGTGTTTAGCGATTGAATAAGTGACCTCGAAACGTACCCGATACTTTTCCGAGATCCTTTTCCCAAGGCATTGCTTCGAGACAAGTGTCACTTCAGTCGTTACAAACGAATGCTTCATGGGCCCGGAGGCCATTTCGGGAGTAAATTGTGTAGAAAATATGCTCGAGTACGTTGAGTAAACCATTTCTGAGACAACGCAGTCCTCAGGTAAATTTCGCAGAGTGCGGCAATAAGTTGGATAGAATATTAATCTGATTTTTTAAAAAACTTGCTGACAGAGATAGTAATAAATACAATCAAAAATATTTTGTGAATAATGAAGGTTAGATGAGTTCGTGGACAATAGATATTTCTGCCGGTGAGTTTTTCCTTGATTTTGCTTGGATGGGATTGCTGCTGGTCTTTGCCACGTATCTTCGCAGCAAAATAGGCCTGCTCCAGAAATACCTGATTCCTGCCAACCTGATTGCCGGAACCATCGGGCTGATCCTGGGAGCCAATCTTCTTGGCTGGATTGATCTTACATCAGACCGGCTCGGAACCTATGTGTACCATTTGCTGGCACTGCTTTTTATTGCCCTGGGCCTTCGGGCGCCGAGGTCAAAAATCGGCCTTTCTTCAGTAAAATTTGGCATCATTTTTATTTCCGTCTACCTGGTGCAGGCCATCATCGGGCTGCTGATTGCATTTTTGTTGTTTTACACTCTGATGCCTGAACTTTTCGTTGGCATCGGGTTTCTGCCTCCGCTCGCATTCGGGATGAATCCGGGTATTGCCTATTCCATCGGTTCCAACTGGGAGCAGTTTGGCTTTGAACACGGCGGAATCGTGGGACTCACATATTCTGCCGCAGGTTTCCTGGTAGCCTACACTGTGGGCATCGGGCTGGTTCGGCGGGGAATCAAAAAAGGGAAGGCGGCTTATATTGATTCGGATTCTGATCTGCCGGATGATGTTAAAAAAGGGATTGTAGCTAACCCTAAAAACAATGGTGCAGAGAAAATCACCACATCTCCCGAAAACATCGAGTCGCTAAGTTTTCACATTGGGCTGATCGGGCTGGCGTTTATTCTAACCTACGGCATGGTTGCACTCATGGAGATGGGGCTTGTTCGTGTGGGAGCTGAAAATGAAGTTTCAACACTTTGGTCGTTCCATTTTATTTTTGCGGCGATGGTGGCGCTATTTTTGCGAAAACTGATCGACCTTTTCGGTGCAAGCTGGCTGATTGATGACATTACTATGACCCGCTGCTCGAATCTCTTTATGGATTTTATGATTGTGGCATCGGTTGCGGCAATCAGTCTTGTGGTGGTGGCTCATTACTGGCTGCCGCTTCTGGCTATTTCCGTTGCTGTGGTTCTTGCAACCTGGATCGTTATCAGTTTTCTCACGAACAATACTTTTCAAAAATATACCCTGGAACGGTTTGCCGCCATTTTTGGAAATATGACCGGAACACTGCAATCGGCGCTGGTCTTACTGCGCATTCTGGATTCGGGGATGAAGTCACCGGTTAGCTACAACCTTGTGTATGGCAGCGGCCTTGCCTTGGTTTTCGGCTTTCCGCTGCTTCTGCTGATTAATGCCCCGGTGCACTATTTCTCTGATCTGGTGCAGGGATTCTGGGTGGTTTTATTTGCCTTGGCAGCCTATCTGGTTTTACTGGCCATAGCCTGGCAATATCTGAACCGAAACAGCGAGGACTGATGTGATATCTGCTACCTGATTACCATTAATTTTTTGCTATATACCCGGCCATTCGTGGTCAGGCGGTAGAAATAGAGTCCGGCAGAAAGATGGGTTGCATTAAATTCCACAGAGTGCTCACCTGCTTCTAATGAGCTATCCACCAGCGTGGCTGCATGACGCCCCGTCACATCAAACAGATCGAGCCGGACGTGCCCGGAAGTGTCCAGATAAAAAGGTATAGTGGTTATGTTTTGAAATGGATTTGGCGCATTTTGGAACAGCCTTGCAGAATCATCTGACGGCGTTTGCACCGATACACGCGAAATTGCCGTTTTTGATGCCGCCCGGGATGTGTTATTTCCAAAAAAGAAAAAATTGGGTGTACCGTAAATATTTGGATAATTATCCGGCATAGGAAAGTCAGAATAATCACGGACCGGCCCGTTTAGCGCAAAATTGTCATCGATAAAAATACTGTAATTATCGCCTGATATTTCCACAGAAAATCGTCTTAACCGGTCTGTAGTATTGATGGTAAATCGTTCAGTTTTCAGGAAATGTTCATCATATACCCAGATGTAATCTTCCCAAAAAGCCAGTTCAATCCCGCGTGCATCCTCCGATAATAAAATGACACTAAATCCAGCCCGGTTATCTGAGGTGTGGTACTCTTGAATAATTTGAAGTTCGATGTGAAATGAAAAGCCTTTATTTCTGTCAAAATTCAGGGACTGCTGAACATTGCCAAAATAACCGGCAGTTTCTGTGAGATCAGCCATTGTATCGAGAATGTGGATGTCGTCTTCTGTATGCCTCCGGACATTTGATTCAGTTAGCCGGTTGGATAGATAAAGCCAGTTCTGTTGGTCGGGATCAGTCCCAAGTTCAGCATCATACAAAACGGTTTCTTTATAAGAAGTAGTAATAGTCTGCGCAGGTATTATCTCATAAAAGCAAAATATGCTTAATATTGCAGCAATTACGATGAAAATTTTCCGGTTCAAGGATTGTGCCATCAGGCGGTTCCAATGTTTTTCTACGATAGTCTAAAAAAAGTACTAACAATTTCCGAAACAGGGCAGGCAATTTATCTGATTGAGATGCTGTTTGTTAGCAATGTTTTGTAATCTGCTTTAAACATCATTCTGAACCAGTATAATGCAATATTCAATTCAGAATACAAATTTGATATAGATAAGCTATAACAATCAATTTGGAAAATAATTTTAAATGCAGTTTTAAAATTTATGAACAATTCTATTTAACTACTTATATTAACTGTAGAAAAAGTGGTGGGAGTATGGTAGACACGCCTCAATTATATCATCAATTACCCCTCTTGCCTTATCGCTTCAGATATGTTGGTTTTTTACTGATTATATTAAGTTTCGGAGCAGCATATCTTTATTTCTGGGGCGGCAGGCCTGCATTTTTTGAGATTCCGGTTTTTGCCATCGTAACGTCTTATGTTGAGACAAGATGGATGGTAATTGCACAGACCAATGCCCTGGACGAAATAGCCGTAGTTTTTGGAATTTTGGGGTTATTATTTGTGGGATTTAGCAGAGAAAAACAAGAGAAAACCGGGTATAATCCTCTCAGAGTTAAAGCGATTTTTTACTCGGTTTATATTGCTGCCGGGCTCTGGATTTTGGTTTACCTTACTATATTCGGATGGCCCATCATTGTTATATCAGCCACGATATTTATTCTGTTTCTGCTTACCTATATCATAACCTTCCGTTTCCTTCTCTTTAAAAAGAATGTTGAGGTATCTAACACAAATCAATTAAATAGCCTTGATAAGGAGAAATAAACATGAAAAAAGTAAAAACAGTAATACTAAGCATACTTGTGGCATCAGCAGTTAGCTTTTCCGGATGTAATATTTTTGGCAGCAGTTCCGGATCATCAGGCACGGAGCCACTGGGAGGTGAATTATCCCCAATCGGTGCGGTGGGAAATACATTTGATGTTCCTGCTTTCCCGGGCTCAACAGATAGAGAATTCGAAGTTGTGGAGCGCCAGGGAGATATTTCTACAATAAAGGGGACAATGACGTTTACTGATCCCGGATTGCTGAGTTTAGCAGAGCAAATTCCTTATCTCGAAGTAAATGGAAACCAGGTGACCGGAAGCCGAAAATTCCGGATAACTTCAAAGGGAATTCAATCTGTTTTTGATGACGGAAAAGCATTGACTCTTGTTGATTACAGTGCTAAAAAAGGTGATAAATACCGTTTAAAAAGAAGTGGTTCGGATCTGGTTCGTGAAGTTACTCATGTATCTGAAGATGACGATTTCTTTTGGGGATTTATGTACATCCAAACCATTCAGGTGGAAGAGACCGGTATGTTTACACCGGGATTATCGAAAATTAAGTACTATGCAAATCATCGGTTTGGCCCGGTAGCGATGGATATTCATTTTGAAGACGGGTCAAGTGTGCTTCTTTCGGTGTACAGCGATAATTGAGTCGCAAACATTACCAACCGGTTTGAACGGTTTTGCTGTCCCACATCCAGCTTGTGGCTGCTGCAAGAATGTAGCAGCCCAGGCCGAGCAGTATCACATTGCTGAATCCGATTGACATCGACAACATGATGGCAAGCGGAGCCGCGGTTACCGATGCAAATCCGTTGATTCCCCACGCCCAGGGGATCAGGCTGTCGCTCTGTTTTTCAAGAACTTTCATGCCGCTTGGGAACATCCATCCGAGGAAAAACGAAACCGGCATCAGAAGAAGCACGGTAATGGCAAAACGCCAGCCGGTAGCCAGGTTAATGAAGCGGTTCAGAAGTGGATCGGCAATTAATAATACCAGCAGAGAGGTGAGAATAATAGCTGCAACGGCAATCCTCATCCTGTGGACGGCTACCAGGCCGAGTTTGTCCTGAATGCTGCTCCCGATTCCGGAAAATACCAGGATGGAGGTGAAGATGGCCGATACACTGACTATGGGATCACCCAGGAACCTTGTGAAAATCTGGATGAAGGTAATTTCTACGAACATAAATCCTGTGCCGATGGCGAAAAAGTAAAGCAGTGCAGGCATCTTTTTTGGGGCGGCCATATAGGTGGGCAGCCTGAAGAGCAGGGGAGCGATAATCAGCAGGAAGGCTGCAACGGAGAGCTGTAAAAAGGTGATGAGCAGAATGATGTAACCCAGTTCAAGCCGCTGGAACCAGTCATCACCATAGGTTTCAAGAAACAAACCCAGGGAATCCCATTTGAAAAAATTCTGAAAGTAGGGGCTGTTGTCGGTCGGGCTGCGTACATAATAGGCCCAGTCATCATAAAACGCTTCTGCATCTCCAAACAAAATTTGCTGTATGGCGTGATGGATGTAGGAGTAATTCCGGTCGTCCGGCCCTTCAATTACATTCATTTGTGTGATATCTGCCGAATCAATTCCGGGATAATATTCCAGATCGAGCTGCAATACTTCGCTTTGATCTGAAAATCGCTGAAGCCGATCTTCGGAAAGCGGTGAGTTGGACAGCATGGTATTTGCGGCGAGATAGTTCCGGCTCACCAACAGGTGATCGGCCGGAAAATCATCACTGTAATGAGTGATGGCATCGGCAAACATCGAGAAAATTTTGATATTATCGCGCGGCGGCGATTGAATGCCCCGGGTAATGCTGATCAGCCCACTTTCACTCAGCCTGGAACGCGCAATGGCAACCGCTTCGCGGGTCAGTAGGTAGTCTTCATTCAGCCCCTGAAGGCCTCCGGTTCCGGTTGCGATGGCTTCACCTGCTACAAAGTGGATCAGATCGTACGACGCTTGCGTCTGCTGAATATAATGCCGCGGATCCTGGGTGATCACCCGAACCCTCTCGTCTCTGAACACGGCTCCGCCTCTGTCTGCAAGATCGGTACGAAACAGATCTTCTATCTGGGGATTGGACTGAATCACGGTTACCGATGCAGCTCCCATTCGCTTGGCAAGCCATACATTCAGCCCGCTTACTTCCCCGAGCAGCAACACATCGGGATTGTCCAGAATTCTGTAGGGGAGCGATTGAGGTGTATAATCCATGATGGCGGCTTCCTCTTCCTGATCAATGGAGAAAACAGCCCCGGCAACTTCTCCGTCATTTAGCAGTGCAAGTTGAGATGGCGGCAGGGCGGTTGCGAGAGGACTTGCAAACAGAGTGTGATGAAATGTTGGAGAGGCAAAAATATCAATCTGTCCGCGCGGCCCGTATCGCTGTAAAAGGTGTTCAGCATCTCCCTGGCGTTCAAGCTGCTGAAAATTAGACAGACTTTTGTAAGGATCAACAGTATCGGGCGGATCGGTGATCATCGAAAAGACTGTACCTGCAATTCCCAAAAAAAGAATAAACAGGCCGGGTTTTGCATTTATTTGTGGCTGATTGAAACCGGACAAATAGAACAGTACCATTGCAACAAAAATGATGGGTGTAACTGTTACCGGTAATTGATAGACCGGCACAAGATACATGATGCCAAGAGCCAGGATTCCGCCCAGCCCGCTGCCTACCAAATTGGAGCCGTACAATTCGGGTACTTCTTTTTTAAAGTAGGAAAGCATAAACCCGATGATGGTTCCGCCAAAGAAAAACGGAATCATCATCAGCAGGTTGTAGGAAATCAGCATGGTAAGCTGTTCGCCGCTGTAAAGCACATACTGGGTGTCGAGCGGGAGTGATTGGGCAGTGATGTAGCAGACCGGAACCGAAATAAGAAAGAGCAGGTGAAACAGCAGATTCCACTGGAAAAAATTTCTTTTCAGCAGATCAAAAAAAAGAGCCAGGAATGTTCCGCTTGCACCAAAACCAAGCAATGCCGTGCTGATGACCAGGTATGAGAAATGATAATAATGGCTGACAGAAAGCGCCCTCATAAGCATCAACTGCAGTGCAATAACGGCAACCGATACAAAAAAAATGGATACCGCACTCCAGCGGCTGTATTGGGTTTTGGCGAAACTCATGTCTGGTAGAATTTCAAATGCAGGTTAGTCTGTGATTCGGCTGCAGTTTGATATATTTTCAGCTTTATTAAATGTAAGAGATTTATTCCTGAGCTGCTCCCGTCATCGGCACAAATCGGACCGGAAGAACACGTTCAGTGCTCACTCCACCGTCTTCATCTTTAAAAACTCTCATTAAAATCTGGGTTTGATAGGGGCTTCCCACGGGAATGGCAATAATTCCGCCGGGATTGAGCTGTTCAATAAGTGGCGGCGGAATGTGTCCGGCAGCCGCCGTTACAATAATTTTGTCAAATGGGGCATGCT
>SLPZ01000226.1 GCA_007131725.1 Balneolaceae bacterium | reverse complement strand
TTTGATATTTGAGAAGAGAATTTTGGAGCGATAATTAAAAACAATTTCAAGTATAAAAAAAGGCTCAACCGCTTAGAGCAATTGAGCCTTAATATCTGAGTGGCGGGGGTAGGATTTGAACCTACGACCTTCGGGTTATGAGCCCGACGAGCTACCAGCTGCTCCACCCCGCGATAGACTCCAAAGATACGGGGTTTATTTCGTAAAATCCAATTTCCTTAAAAAAAGATATTCAGAAAATTTGCTGAAAATGTACGATGTATTCACACAAAAAAGCTTGCTTCTATTCGGCAACTCACTGATTTTTAATCAAAGAGAAATAATTTTCGTCAGCCGTTTTTGCCGACCGTTTTTTCACTTTCAGAGTTCTCTTTTTCCGGCTTTTCTTTCTCTTCTTCTTCGTCATCAATCTCGATTACTTCGGCCTCTACTTCGTACTCATCTTCGGGCTCTTCTTCATCAAAGTCCCGCTCTACCAATACAGTTACCTCGTTTGCCATCAGCACAAGAGTGGTGATGGCCGTAATAATCGGCGCATACACAATGAAAAACGTCAGGCCGGCAGCGCCTATGGTTAACTTACCCTGAAAAAGAGTTTTGCCTTTCTTGCTTTTAATAATCACACGCCGGGCATTGCCTTCTTTCACCAATTTTCGGATCTGGCTGATGATTTCATCCACCGTACCCTGAATTTCTTCAACTATGGTTTTTCCTTCTTTTTTCATGATAATTGAATTTTTTTGAAAAATTTTTGTAAGGGATTCACTTTTCATAGTTCATACTACGAGAAGACCTATAATAAAGATACAGGATTTGTTATGCTTTCAAGAGTATTTTGTGCATCAACCATTGGGGTTGATGCCCGGTTAATAGAAGTGGAAATCAACATGAGCGGCGGTGTGCCCAAATATTTTCTTGTGGGCCTGCCGGACAGGGCCGTAAGCGAATCGAAAGACCGGATTGATGCCGCCCTGAAAAATGCCGGGGCTTTTTTCCCGAGGGGAAGGATTACCGTGAACCTGGCCCCGGCCGACCTGCCCAAAGAAGGAAGTGCATTTGACCTGCCCATTGCCGTGAGCCTGCTTGCCGTATCCGGCCAGATCGAAACGGATAAACTGGAGCGGTCACTCATTCTGGGTGAACTTGCACTGGATGGCAAGCTGCGTCCGGTGAAAGGTGTCCTGCCTATGACTGTGGAAGCACGAAACCGGGGACTCGATTATGTACTGCTTCCGGAGGCAAACGGGGCAGAAGCCGCTGTAGTTGACGGCATTGATGTGATTTCATTTGAAAGCTTGCAGCAAGTAATGGAATGGTTCCGTGATGAATCGGGCATGGAACCGATCAGTGTTGATTTGAAATCACTGTTCAATAAAAATGGCCAGGCAGAAATACTGGATTTTGAGGATGTTCGCGGACAGGAAAATGTGAAACGGGCGCTGGAAGTGGCGGCGGCCGGAAGTCATAATTTGATTATGGTCGGCCCGCCGGGCTCCGGCAAAACCATGATGGCCAGGAGGCTGCCAACCATTTTGCCCCCGTTAACGCTCGATGAAGCCCTCGAAACCACGAAAATACATTCAGTGGCCGGGCTGGTTGAACCCGGGAAATCTCTGGTAACAAACAGGCCGTTTCGCAGCCCGCATCATACGGTTTCGGATGTGGCATTGGTGGGTGGCGGAAGTATCCCGATGCCGGGAGAAATTTCGATGGCACATAACGGTGTGCTCTTTCTGGATGAACTTCCTGAATTCAAGCGAAGTGCCCTGGAGGTGATGCGCCAGCCGCTTGAAGATGGCACGGTTAGTATTTCGCGGGCGAGAATGAGTGTGAGTTATCCGTGCAGAATTATGCTCGTTGCTTCGATGAACCCTTCACCCACAGGAGACTGGTACGACCCGGCCGATGAAAATGGCGCAACAAATATTCAGATGCAGCGCTATCTGAGTAAAATCAGCGGGCCGCTGTTAGACCGTATCGATCTCCATATTGATGTGGAGAAAGTCAGTTTTGATGAACTTTCTGCCAAGCGGAAAGGCGAGAGTTCAGACGTAATCCGCAGGCGTGTGGTAGAGGCCAGGGAAATCCAAGCACGAAGGTTTATGGGTATGAAAGGAGTGTATAGCAATTCGCAGATGAACACCAAACTTGCGAGAAAAATCTGCAAAATTGATGAGGCCGGAGAAAATATGCTTAAAAAAGCGATGAATACTTTAGGCCTGTCAGCCCGGGCTTACGACCGGATATTGAAAGTATCGAGAACCATTGCCGATTTGGATCGCTCCGAATCCATTCAGTCACATCACATTGCAGAGGCCATTCAATACCGAACTCTCGACCGCGAAGGATGGCTGGGATAATTGCTGATTACGATTCGGGAACAAATTTTTAACCTGGTAGGTAAGAGAGCCTAAATAACCTAATGTTGTGTCAACTATTGAATATCGGTCATATGAGACTTCCGAAGTCTTCATGGTTGTTATCAATAGGTTTGAAAGATAAAAATGGCCAATATTTTATTAAAATCAGTCACCAAAGGGATCCCGAAAAGACTTCGGAAGTCTTTCCCAAGCTGCCAATCTATAATTGACTTAACACTAAGCTATAATCATGGATAGAAATTACGAGACATACAGTAAAGGAAACTGGGTTTTTATGCTGCCGTTTATCATTTTATTGCTTTACCTGTTCTTTTTGTAAACAGATTGGCAGTGTTCAAATTCTGTCAATAATCCAGTTTGGCGTGAGTTTGATGAGCCAGGCAATCAGCCTCCACCGCCGGGTAACATAAGAGTAGGCTTTTCGCTTTTCAATGTCTTTCAGGATCTGTCTCACCGCTTTTTCAGTTTCTGCCACCCAAAACATTCCCCGTTTTCCTTCCGTCATTTCACTCTTCACAAAACCGGGTTTTACGTCTGTAATGGCGATATCGTAACTTTTTGCTTTATTACATCGCTGCCTGTAAGCCTGCATGTAAGTGGAAATGAATGCTTTTGATGCACTGTAGGGAGCTGCCCGTGACGAGCCGAAGAGAGCGGCAATTGAAGAAATTCCCACGATATGGCCGCGCCCCTGGTTTCTGAAATACTGAAAAGCCTCTCCGAAAAGCTGCACAAAACCGCTGACATTCACATCAATGATTTCCTGCTCCATGGTGATTATCGAAGATGCCGGGTAGTTTGAGATACCTGCATTCAGCACAATGATGTCCATGCCGCCCATCTCTTCAATTAGTGAAAGGAGCTGTGCACTCGCTTTTTTCCTTTCACTGACATCCATTTCTCTGTAATAAAATTGGTCGCCCAGCTTTTTTTTCAGCTTTTCGAGTTTTTCAATCCGCCTTCCTGTACCACCCACAATATATCCCTTTTCGGCCGCCTGCCGGGCGAGAGATTCTCCGATACCGGATGTGGCGCCAATAATTACAATTCTTTTGCTCACGAATTAAAGAATATTCAGGATTCTATTTTTACAGGCTGAAACTCAGGATATGTGGCTTTCAGCCATTCATAACCGCCAAACAGAATGGCCGAGTAAACAACGTTTCCGGCGATGGTATAATGGAAAAATGGAATGGCAGCCGTGTAACACATAATCAGCCCTTCGAGTGTTGGAGGATACATCGGGCTTGTAACCCAAACACCAAAGTTGCTGACAATGTAGAAGATGACAGATGCTCCCAAGGCTCCGCCAAGTACCCGTCCAAAGGTAATTTTTTTGAGCAGATAATACCCCAGTACTACGATCATCGCAATACTTCCATAAATGAAGAGGAATCCGCCGGTAAACCAGGCAAATCCATCATAGTATGCGGAATAAACCAGGTTGTTTAGAAACAGGTCACTGATCCAGATAGCCAGCAGTGGAACGAGCAGTGCCCATTTTTTATCGGCAAAATAGGCTGCCCCAAACAGGGCAATGGCGCCGATCGGGGTGAAATTATATGCATGTGGCAGCAACCGGGAAAGAGCTGCAAAAAGAATGAAACCAGTTATGATGTATATCGCTTTTCTATTCATGAATATTATTGGCCTTTGAGTTGATTGCTAAATATAAGAGATGAATCACAAAAGTGTGAGCCCGAATAACAATTCAGCAAAATAAAAAAGAGTATGAATTTATTGAAGCTGAACGGGCACTTCTTTCAGCAAAAACCTCCAGGGCCGTTTGGCGTGCTCCCCGGCATAATCAACCCCGATTCTTGGTGAACGTTTGATTTGTGATTTGTCGATAGAGATGGATCGGTCCTCAATCCAGAGGGGCGGCTCGGAGAGCGGGGCGCCGGTCAGCGAAGTGGTTATGCCGAGTGCCTGGGTCAGTTTTCCAGGGCCGTTGGTAAGGTTTTTCATATTGCTGATTTGCCTTCTTTCTTTCATGATTTCCAGCCCGTCGAGCGGGTGAATGGCCCTGATTAGAACGGCATCGGCCAGGCCGCTTCGATTGGTAACTACATTAAAAAGATGGTGAATGCCGTAACAGAGGTAGATGTAGGCATGGCCCGGTTCACCGTACATTACTTCGGTGCGCCCGGTGCGGAGGCCGTTGTTTGCGTGGCAGGCTTTATCGTTGCGTCCGCAGTAGGCTTCGGTTTCGGTGATGATGCCGGATGTAAATTTCGAATTGAAAGAAGTACATAGAACCTTTCCAATCAGTT
>SLPZ01000288.1 GCA_007131725.1 Balneolaceae bacterium | reverse complement strand
GGATCGGGATCGCCGTGCCTGTCCATGCTCACGGCCT
Source organism: Balneolaceae bacterium (assembly GCA_007131725.1). Lineage (GTDB taxonomy): Bacteria > Bacteroidota > Rhodothermia > Balneolales > Balneolaceae > Rhodohalobacter. The sequence goes on along the minus strand of SLPZ01000288.1, from coordinate 4,622 downwards.
TGCGGTAGGAGACAAGGACATGTCCCGGGATAATCTTCAAAACGACGAAAATGGGCATGGTCAGAAAGAGGCCAACGATTAGGGCCGGGATGGCGCCCAAAATCGGTCCCAGATAAGGTATTAGGTTGGTCTAATACCGCAGCGGTTTGGTTGCGGCTGTGGTACCGGTCGCTTTCCTGGGCCCGTTTTTGTGTCACCGGTCATACAACTCGGTCATCGAAGCTAGTCTGTAAGCGAGTTTGCCCGTCAACTGCCCCGTCTCATAGCGCCACTCCCAATTGTCTCTCTCTGTACCAGGTGTATTCATTCGTCCGCTTGTCCCTAATGAGAGTATATCCTGGAGAGGCACAATGGCCGTCTCAGCTGGTGAGGCCAGGGCTGCTCGGATCAAGTCCCAGCTAATCTCTTTGGCGTTGGTGTTTAAGTACTTCTTCGTGTATTCCTTGGCTTTTTTATGGAGGCTCTCAAACCAACCTACTGTCGTATCATTATCATGGGTTCCAGTATAGACTACACAGCGTTTGATATGATTATGGGGAAGGTGCTCGTTCGGTTCTGTATCGTTAAACGCAAACTGGAGAACACGCATACCTGGCAGATTCAGGCTATCTCTGAGTTCTTCAACCGCCTCAGTAATCACCCCAAGATCCTCTGCAATGATGGGCAGCTCGCCTAACTCCTCGGCCACTTTCTCAAGGAATGCTTTCCCCGGCCCCTTCTTCCAAGTACCCTTCTCTGCGGTCTTCTCTTTGGCAGGTACTGCCCAGTAAGCCTCATAGCCACGGAAATGATCCACTCTCACAATATCCACCAAGGCAAACAACGCCTGAAACCGGCGAATCCACCAATCATACTTCTGTGCTTCATGTTCAGCCCAGTTGTATAGAGGATTGCCCCACAACTGGCCTGTTTTGCTAAAGTAATCCGGGGGTACTCCTGCTACTTCAATGGGCGAACCTTTCTCATCAAGTCGAAACAGATGCGGGTTTGCCCACACATCAGCACTGTCGTATGCGACAAAAATCGGCAAATCACCAATGATGCTGATCTTCTTCTGCCCGGCGTACTTTCTCAAGCAAGACCATTGACGGTAGAAGAGGAACTGCGTAAACTTATGGTACCGAACCCGGTCAGATGAATGCTGGCTCCATTCCTCGACCGCTTTCCCCTCACGCAATCGAATAGCTTCTGGCCATTCATTCCAGGGTTTTCCGCCAAAGTGTTCTTTGCAGGCCATAAATAGACTATAGTCATCGAGCCAGAGAGTGTTTTCCTGGCAAAATCGGGTGTAAGCTTCCTTGAGGTATGTTCCCTCAGCAAACACCCGGTAGGCATGTTGCAAGGCTTTCTGTTTGAGCCGCCCGACTAACTCGTAGTCGACACTATCTGGTGCCTTGTCAACATAGTACTTCGGCAGTTCATCTTGTCCCAGGAAACCATCCTTAACTAGGGTCTCCGGGCTTATCAAAAGTGGGTTGCCCGCAAAAGCGGAAAACGAAGTGTAGGGCGAGTTTCCTGCTCCGGTAGGGCCTAGCGGCAATATCTGCCAGAGTCTCTGTTTGGCTTGATGCAGAAAATCGACGAACCCGAACGCGCCTGTTCCTAGATCACCAATCCCAAATTCACTCGGCAATGATGTGATGTGCAGTAAAATACCACTTGCTCTTGGTGCTATAACTTCCACGCCCTTCTTCCAACGATATTATCGAACCCGGTTCCATACCGGCTTATTGCGGTATAGCTGCAAGCTGCGACCAACGATATTCAGCATATCATGAGCGATATGATTAGTAAAGGAAAACCAATTACCCGCGAGGAGTCAACAGTTTTCGGTACCTGGTACCGTTAACATTCTCTTAACTGTACCAGGCACCGGAAAGTGGCGCACATCAGTATCAGCCGAAAATACGTTATGGGTGGTGATGGCATGGATACACCAAGAATGGAAGTGCTCATACTGAAAAAATTGCTCATCACGTACATTCTTGCGGGAATCATCATTGCGGGGCTGAATCAAGGCTATGCACCGCATGCTTCTGCTGAGACGGCCCGGCTGATTGACACAGTGTGGCATGCCTACGAAAACTGGATCAAGATGTTGTTCATCATTGCCGGAGTAGTCCTGACTATTCGACTCATTGGGAGGCAAACCTCAGGCAAGCTTCGTCGAAGGAACCTGTATGGTTTCTCCATTGCAGCTTTGATCGTTCATATCATAGGCCCCGCTCTGACCGCCAATAGTGAACTCTACCTCTTCACTATGCCTCTGCCTTGGAACTCTCTGCCCCTGCAGGCAGCAGCCGCCGAATCTCCGTTTTATCTCAGTCGACTAGCCCAGTGGGGAGCGCGCGGGCTTTCGTTAGCATTTGTCTTCCACTTGGTTGTTACGTCGATTATCCTCCTGGGTACTGTTCTCTTCGGCCGACGTTGGCAGTGTTCCACGCTGTGCTTGTTCAACGGATTCATCTCTGAAGTTTTTGCCCCTGCCTTCCCCATTGTTGGCAGGGAAAAGACGTTGTCGTCCCGGCAGCTTCAAGCTTTCTCTGTCATGCGGGGAATCTTCTTGTTTCTGGGGTGTTTCTTTACACTGTATTGGATTGCCTATCTTACGGGCGCGCACGCTGGCCCCTGGATGGATCTGATGGCCCGACTAGAAGTCATAAAGTATCTGTTGCCGGAACTCTTTGCGGCCATGTTTTTCTGGGTGGTTTTTACTGGTCGAGGATACTGTTTTTACTGTCCAGCGGGAACTCTGATAGCACTAGTCGGAAGGATTAGCGGCCAAAGGATACGTACGAACCAAGGCGTCTGCATCGACTGCAAGAAATGCAGTCAAGTCTGTCCCATGCAAATTGATATTGCAGGCTCTGCAGTGGTGGGGGAAGATGTGCGATCTATCCGATGCGTTGGGTGTGGACATTGTATCGATCGATGTCCCACTGCGACTCTAGACTATACGACACGTTTTTTGGGCAGTATCTCTCTACTTCGGAAGGGCGGGCGGTCGGAGTGACGCTGCCGCGCGAGGAGGTATCGCCCGGATCAGTTGAAGCCGGAGCCCGCCTGGCCTACTACTCCCTCTTGGGGAAAAAACACGTGGTCGAAGTCAATGTGGAGATGGATGTGCTCATTCCCCGGAGAACTCAAAGAGTTTTCTAAAGACCGAGGAGATCCGGACGAAATATAGAATAGAGATAGATACCGCTTAATGCGGTTGGTTTCTTCGTCAAAGGCAAACCCAGCGAAAGCTGGGGACGCAAAGCCCACAGCCTACAGCCCTATGGCCATGGTAGTGTAGCTGCCGAAGGATGATCTGGTGATCTAAGCACCGATGTCTTTCGACATCGGTCTTTTTTTGCCGGTTTCTTTTGATGCTGATGCACGGAACTCAGCGCAGCCCGGTTTGGTCGGGACCGCTTCACTCACTGCGGGGCAGGCCGAGCCAAGGCTCTTGGAGTTCGGCCAGCGTCTTCGAGCGGCTTCCTAGCGAGCGGCATAAGGATGGTGAGTTCTATGGCCCAGGGAATACGGCTTGGTGGTAGTCTTCAAGAGCGAAGAAGTCTGTCGGAACAACTGCTGCAGCCTCCTCTATTGGACCATCTGCGAGTTTGGCGCGCCATTCTTTCCTGTCGTCATGTGTTGTCACCGCATCGTCAAAACGCACTTTTGGGTTCGAGATACTCTTCTCTGCCACTGGCAGGGATGAACGGCCTGCTGCTGGTGGAGGTATAGTCTATCTCAATGAGGGGAGGGTGCCATATGCAGACACCAGCGATACAAGCCGATGGCGGAACCACTGTGAGGCTCCGGATAGTCCTGTTGCTTGGGGCGTTTCTTTACGTGGCTTTCGGGTTGGTCCTGCAGCACGTGGTGCAGATAGAGGATCTCATCCCTTGGACTCACCGAGTGGGGTTTGCCCTGAGTTTTTTGGGTCTGGCGGTGCTGTCTTATACGACGGCGCGGGTGCGGGAGTATCTACCTGTTTGGACCTATGCCCTCGCCTGTCTGGCCGTGCTTCATCTGCTGCATGTAGGTATACAGGCAGCCTTCGACCCGGGAGCCATGGTAGCACTGCTGCTGGTGGTTCCCTTACTGAACTTCCTGTTTTACCGCTTCCGGTCCCTGCTCTACACCAACACCGTGTGTCTGCTGGCGATCGCTGGCGGCTTCTCCGTCTCCCGGGCGAACTGGGCCGAAGGTCTGCTGTTTTTTGGGTCCAGTGCGGCCATCGCCGGGGCCTCCTTCTGGTTCACCCTCCGCTTGGCCTCGGCCGAGGCGAAATCGGCAGCGAACGAGCGCCTATTCCAAGACCTCTTTGCCCACTCCACGGAGGGCATGGCGGTGCATGAGATGCTCTTTGATAGGGAGGGCCAGCCGGTGGACTATGTATTCCAGCAGGTTAATCATGCCTTTGGGGCGCACACCGGGCTGGATGCAGCGGTCATTGAGGGGAAACGAGCCACGGCGGTAGTGCCGGGTATAGAGGCCAGCGGCCTTATCGAGACCTACGGCACCGTAGTGCGCACCGGGGAGTCTGTCCGCCTGGAACAGTTCTTTGAGCCTCTAGAGCGCTGGTATCGAATAGTGGCCTATCCTGTGGGCGGCCATCGCTTTGCGGTGAT
>SLPZ01000209.1 GCA_007131725.1 Balneolaceae bacterium | reverse complement strand
TTAAAAAGCCAAATATGGGTGGAAGCGACTCGCCATGCCCTAAACAGTATGAGCAAGTTATCCACAACACCACAGAAATATGCCAGTCTAACGGCATGATCAATGCGTAACTTCAGTTATTTATTAAACGTTTTGCCAAGGGCACAGGTTGCCAAGGGCACAGGTGGATAAATCTGTTTCAATATGATAAATTCATAAATCAATTCAACCGTTGCAAAAAATGTTGGTTATCTCTGTTCTGATGATGCTTTCCTTAAGTTTTTTTTCTTTTGATTTCCGCGATGATGAGCATGTGATATTTTACAATGCGTATGGATATTCAGAAGGGGATGAGTGGGTTATTCCCATGAGGATTTATGTGTATGAATACCGGCCCGGAACGTTAAATACGACCACCAGGATCGTAAGCCGCATGAGAGATCTTACCGATGAACAGGCTCAATTATTTCATGAAAGAGCCAGGGATTTTATAGTTGACAGTGAATCGCGCGAAACGGTTTTATTTTCTTTTGATGACGATCCAGAAGAAGAAATTTTTGGCATTCCGGATGATGACGGCAACTATATGCGTTCGTCTCTCAACGGAATCATTGAGGGTGATTTCAGGATATCAAAAGAAAGAATTGAACAGATCGCAGCTCAACAGAAAAGTGATGACGGATGGCTGACAATCCGTACCGTTTCGGACGGCCACAGTGGTATCGGCAAAATCAAACTGCTTGCGGAAGAGGGGCTGTCTGTTATTTCTGATGTGGATGATACAATCAAGATCACCGAAATACCGGCCGGTGCACAGATCGTTGTCAGAAATACATTCTTCAAAGAGTTTACTCCCGCAACTGAAATAGCTGAGTTGTATGAAACGTACGGTGGTGCATTTTTTCATTATGTTTCCGGCTCACCCTGGCAGTTGTACCGTCCGCTGGCAGAATTTGCATTTAGTGAAGAAGCCGGATTCCCGAAAGGCACCTTTCACATGAAAAGCGTAACCAAAAACTTCCTGAGTCTGAGCACATGGAGAGATCTTCGCGAACTCGCACTGAATGAAGACTACACGTACGACCAGAAAATTGAACAGATCTCGGAAATTTTTGAACACTTTCCCAAACGCCGGTTTATTCTTTCTGGCGATTCCGGTGAGAGAGATCCGGAAGTTTTTAATCGCATACGTGAATTATACCCCGAACAGGTGGAAAAAATTTACATCCGCGATGTTGTGAACGACAGGGAGCTTCGCCCCGAGCGGCTCGAAGGCATGACCGTGATTCCCGCCCCAACTGTCGAGTATGGAGTTTCTCAGTTCGAGTGGTGAGGCCCCACCCCAACCTCTCCCTATCACGCAAAAAAGCACGCCGCAATGAGGGGTTTTTTCTGGTATTGGCACAAATCTATGAAAAAAGTCACCCCTTCCTTGTCAGGCCGTAGTTTGGCCTGATAGGGAAGGGGACGGGGGATGGGTCCGAAAAGCTGGAAATTGTTCAAAACGACAGAATCACGTTTTTAGAAAATTTCAAAAACTGCCGAAATAATATGTAACCTCATTTCTGGTGGGCTCCCAGCCAATGGAGATGCCGATATCGAGTGCCATATTGCTAATCCTGAACCTCGACCGGATACCGGCGCCAAACACCGATCTTGAAGCTGCTAATAAATCGGGCTGATTGAGATCGGTTATCGTTTGAGAAAACAGCACCAGATAGATGTTTGAAAGGTAGAGAGGAACAAGCAGCCCGCCTTCATCGGGATAGGTGAGCGGAATGGTGTACCGAAAATCCAGAAGTCCGGCATTGTTTACTCCGGTCAGCGGGATCTCTGAAAAATTGTCTGAAAATTGAGACAGAAGATTGAAAACCGGAACCTCGGTCTGCGTGTACACCCGGGCTGACATTCGCAGCGACTGGTTCCATCGCGAAAGCGGAGAAATGTAACGAATCACACCGGCACGCAATCCTTTCCTTTGTGCCAGATTGCCGGTTATCGAATGAGGTCCTGTTTCGATCTGGATCTCATCACGGTTCAAACCGTAGCGCCCCTCTGCAAACAACACCCAGCCGCTGTTGGGCTGTACATCTCTTATAAATTGTCTCACACGGTAGTTCAAAACAGTCCGCAAGCCAATCGTGTGCCGAACTCCAAATTCCGAAACAGCCTCCGAGGTATTTTCTGCATCCAGAAACCGGACATTCGACAGGAAATATTGCGGTTCGAACATGAGTGATGTAAACCTGGCGTTGCTCTCAAGCCGGAGTGGAATGGGCATTTTAAAAGATCCGCCCACCGATTGCTGAAGCAGCAACAGGCTTTCTGGTTCTTCATCCTCATTATTTTCCGGTTCAATCCGGAATGAGACAAAATTGGGGCGGTTAAAAAACTCGGTGGTAAACCCCGGATAAAACCGTTTATTCGTGTATTCGGCCGAGTACCAGAATCGGTCTGCATAATGGTTTATGTCCACAAAGTAGCTTTGGCGGCTCATCACATCCACACTTTCGAGGTTCACGCCGATGCGATTCCGGCCGCTCTCGCTGCCAATATCCGGAACCCGGAATCTTGGCAGCAGCCAGCCAAATCCGGTGCTGTAAGAACTGAACTCCCATTCGCTTTCATCAACCTCAAAGTCTCGGTTCATCAACGGACGCTCCATGCGCTGTTCTATAGTTTCATTATAAGTCCACTTTGTTTCCGGGACCGGCTTATTCAGGAAATGTTCTCGTTGAAGCAGATAAAGTTTTTGCTCGTTTTCTTTCTGGCCGATATAAGCAATACTGTTTCCATCAGGTGAGTAGGACATTTCGAATGCATTGTAAAGGCTCTCTGTGATTTGAGTAACCCGGCTTGATGAAATCTCAAACTCAAACACATTCATCGTGCCGGTATGGTCACTCACAAACAGCAGTGATTCCCCGGACGGATGCCAAGAAATATCAAAAACAGAGCCTGCATCGAACACAATATCGGGAGGAGAATTGAACAGCATTTCTTCATGTTCCAGATCTTTGAACCAAATACCCTGAACACTTTTTTTGCGCCCGATGACTGCCGCCTCATTCGAATTTTCGGGGTTTACGGCGATTTGCACTACCATACTTTCTTCCGGTTTTGGGTATTCCTGAAGGACCTCTCCCGTTGACGGATCAACCCTCACCAGTTGGGTTTCGTTTGCCACTACCTGCCTCGCAAAAAGCTGTCCGCCGCTCCATTCGGGTGAAATCAGCCGCAGGTTTTGGGTGATGCGTTCCGAACTGCCGGTTTCAAAATTGAACCGATGAAGATCACCCCGAAAGAGATTGTTATACAGAGTGTGGGTATGATAGCGGGAATAGTAGAGTGCACTTCCATCACCGGAGAGGGAGTATTGCACATCCTGAGTGATTAGTACCTCATGCAGATGTTCAAACGAACGGTTTTGGGTGTGATAGAGATAAAACCCGGCCGGACGGTTACAGGAGCGGGCATAAAAAAGGATGGTTTCGTCATCCAGCCAGATTGGCCGGTTCAGCCGTTTGCAATTGGCCTGAAATGGCACGGTTTCTGAAAACTGATCTGTATTTTCATCCATCTCCGAAAGCCTGGTTTTCTCGCGGATTTTAACCGAATCGCTGAATTGACGGTAAAGCGTCCGGGGCCAGTATTCGGTGGTCTGTCGCAGTGCTGTACCGAAACCCAGGAACGGATATTTGTAGTGAAAATCGATCGCCTCTTTCATTGCATCATTCCCGTAAGAATGCAGTAGCCAATTAGTAAATTCGTAACCGCCAATGTAGTGCCGGTCAAAAGGCAGGGTATAATCGGTAACCTGCAGGAGCTGTCCCATCGACCATTCACGCTCAGTATCGAGGTGAGCGTTGAATTTATTTCTGAAGTAGGGATGATTTCCCCGCCCCGAATGCGGAATGGAGCCGTGGCTTTCGTGATGAACGGCAATTCCCTCAAACACACCCAGCGGCGCAGCAGAATGTACACTGCGCCTTAAATCGGGCGATAGAATGCCCAAAAGCCTTGTAAACGAGTTCGGGTTCACGCTGAAATGCAGAACATGAACCAGTTCGTGCGGAAGGACCAGTTCAAGCCAGTCGCCCGATTGCGGGTTCATGGACTTTCCGATAATAGGAGCAAGTTCAATCTCAGACCTGAAATTCAGGGGCGCTACAAAACCGTTTGAGAGGTCGTTTTCCGGGTTGATGATAAACGGAAAATTACGCACACCACCGCCTACAAGTTGTTGAATATCATCATAATCACTTTCAAGAATTGCCATTGAACGGATGGCCTCCTGCCGGTAACGCTCGGGGTAAATAATCCGGAATCGGTCGGACTGCAGTTCCATCCAGTTCTGGCCCGGTACACGATATTGTGTGGAATAGATCTGCCCGTAAAGCGGAAAAGCTAAAAGCGCAAACAGGGCAGCCAATATTGAGAATAACAGTAATCGTGCCATCATGATCTTTAGTAGAGTATCATCCAATAAAGATAAATTAAGGCAAATATTGTGAGAAAGATAATGCCGGAAAAACTGAGCCAGTAAAGCCACCTGCCCGGCTGATATTGCACGGGCACTTCGGGCTGATGTATGAGTTTGTGATTCATGAAAGCCAGGACCGGCGCGGCCAGAAATGAGAGCGTTGTGGCAAGGTCAATCAAAAACCGAAACCGGTCGCCCAAAATCATAAGTAAAACAAGAGTTCCTGCACTCACCCCGACCAGCAGATAGGCATACAGTGCTTTGATGTCTGTTTTTGAACCGGGCTGCTGAACATTCTCCACAATTTTGGTGAGTACTCTCGGATACGTATCCGTAACCGTCAGCGTGGTGCTGAGCATGGTGGTAAATGCACAAATAATGATGATGAAATAGGCCCAGTCGCCCAGCGCCGTTGTGTAGAGGTGAATAAACTGGTTTGAAAACCCGGCGGCGCTTGTCGCGAAATCTTCACCCGAACCGTACATCACCAATGCGCCGAGCGTGAGAAAGGCCAGCGCAATGAGAGCGGCACCGATATAGCCGAGATTAAAATCAAACAAAACCTCTTTTAGTTTTGGCTTGTACCCGGTCTGTTTCATCCGTTCAACCGACCAGATAGACTGCCAGGCCGCTGCATCAATGGGAATCGGCATCCAGCCCATTAACGCAATCAAAAAAGCAACACCTGAAACCGTCCAAACTTCTGGTGCGAGAATATCGGGTTTTGCCTCGTAGCCCACATTCAGGAAAGCGAGTACCATGGCAGCTATGGTTGAAAATGCCAGAATCACCATCAGCACTTTGATCGCTTTATCGAGCAGTGCGTATGTGTTGCGCACCAGGTAAAGAATGGACACAAAAAGTATGAGTGAACTCCAGGCAATCACGGGAAGATGCAGGCCAGTTAGGTTTCCGGCAAGGCTTGCCGTAACCATGGTGACGGCGGCATGAACGGCAAACATTGTGCAGACTGTAAAAACGATGAAAATCCACAGTGCCCATTTTCCCATTCTGGCATATCCTTCAACCATATTTTTGCCGGTTGCCAGGGCATATCTCGGGCCGTACTCCAGAAACGGATATTTGAAAATATTGGCCAGTACAACTGCCCAGACAAGCGCAAATCCAAATTCAGCACCCGCACGGGTTGATTGGACCAGGTGAGAAACCCCGATGGCAGCCGCTGCCATAATTAATCCCGGGCCAAGCGTGTTTTTAACTCCCTGTAAGGTTGCTTTACTCAATTCGGCAGGTGAATTGGTTACTATTAATCAGAGTTCATTTTGCTCAAGAAAACCAGAATAAAGTAACCCGATTTGTGTTAAAAAAACAATAGCTTGAATAATTTCATCAGCTATAGATAAGTTAGCCGGAATTACGCGCATGCCATACAAGAATTTTCTAAAACAGGGATAATACGGAACCTTTAAAGGCAGATTTTTTTTATTTTAATTAGTAAGTACACAACAACTTAAAGTAATAGGACTTATAAAGATGGTAAGCGAAAAAACAATTCATAGTCTGATTAAGAAAAGTGGTGAAGTTTTAGTAACCATAACCCTTCCAACCCATAAAAAAGGAGAAGAATCCAAGCAAGATCCTATTCGATTTAAAAACCTGTTAACAGAAGCATCAAAAAAAATTGAAAAGAAAATCACAAAAAACGGATATGCCGATAAATTTCTGAAACCCGCAAAACAACTGCTTGAGAAACCATTGTTTTGGTCGCATGTAGACCGCGGCCTCGCAGTCTATATAACCGAAGATTCGTTCGATGTTTACAAGCTTCCGTACGAAGTGGAAGAGCAAGTGTTTGTGAATGATCACTTCCTGATTACCCCACTGCTGCCTATGACCAGTATGGACGGAACGTTTAAGGTGCTTGCGGTGAGCCGCCAGAATCTGCGTTTGCTGAGATGCACGAGAAATGATGTGCAAAATATTACACCACCGGAAATTGTCACATCAATCGAAGATTATCTTGAAGTGGATCCGCAAAAACAACTGCAGTTCCACTCGGGAGCACAATCACAAAAAGCGATGTACTTTGGCCACAATGCCAATGAAGAAGATAAGATGGTTGTGGTAGAAATGTTTTTCAGGGAAGTGGAAAAAGAAATTACCTCGGCCCTGAAGCTGGAAAACGAACCTCTGATTTTGGCAGGGTTAACCGAAAACCTGAGCCTCTACAACAAAATAAGCAGTTATAAACGGACGGTGGATACCAAAATTAATCGCAACCCGGATGAACTGACCGACAAAGAGTTGAAAGAGAAAGGCTGGGAGGTTATTCAGGATTACTTTTTGAGTGATATGTACAAATCACTTGATAAATTTACTGAAGTTTCGAACGAGAAAGTTTCCAACAATCTTGGCGAAATTGTGGAAGCCACGGTGATGGGAAAATCCCAAAATATCTTCATCTCAAAAGGAGAGAAAAAATGGGGTTTTTATGATGAGGAAAACCACACTGTGCAATACACAAACAATCCTAACGGAAACGATGTGGAACTGCTGAACTGGCTTTCTATAACCGGATTTAAACGGGGGAGCAATGTCTACATTCTTCCCAAAGAGGAGATGCCCATTCAATCAACGGTTGCGGCGGAATTCCGCTTTTAACCGTTTTATTTATTGACTTATTAAGGCACATCTTTAGAAAAGGTGTGCCTTTCTTTTTTGTTTTTAATGGCTTTATACAGCAATAAAATTTTACAGTTTTTTTATACGATTCTTTAGTTGGTTCGCTCCTATAGCTTTTATCATTTGGTTTCGGAAGATTTTTCAGATAAAGCCGTCAAATTTAATTTGAGTGTACTATGGTAATGATTTGTAACAAATCCGCCTTGCGGATGACCGATTTTATAGCCCCGGATTTCAATCCGGGGTTGTAACGGGCCTCCTCTCTTTTAGTGCCGTAGGCACGATCCATCTCAAAGGTTGGCTTTCTGGTGGTATGGATTTTATGCGGGTTGTGCAGATGGTGTGATCCAACAAGCAGATTGTCCGTACCTACGGCACTTGTCGCAATCTATGTCCATCTTGATCCCCGGATTGAAATCCGGGGCTATAAAATCGGTTATGCCTAACGGCATATTCTATGTTAGTGATGAAAATGAATTTGAATATCATTTTCACTTTAATAATAATCTGTACTAAATAAACTACCATTGATAAATCCTTGACACATGCCGGGAACGTTGAGAGGTTTTCATCACATAATCTAAAACAGTTTTCTTATGCAATTTGACCCCACGTTTCTTGAGAAACTGGTAAATGCCAAAATGCCTTACGGAAAGTTCAAGGGACGATATATCACAAACCTGCCGGTTTTTTACCTGGAATGGTTCAGCAGAACCGGTTTTCCTGACGGATCGCTTGGCCAGTACCTGGCTACTATGTACGAAATAAAAACTAATGGGCTCGATCATTTGCTCGCACCTCTGATAAAAGAACAGAGAAAGAATCCGCTTTCAGAGTAAAGTATTCGGTTTGTTGCCGAAAAAAATAGTTGGCCGGATCAAATTTATCACTCCGTTGTGTGCGCTTCGGCATACTCGTTTGTCAACACCAATTTCTGTATTATTTTCCAGTTGAAACAACGAACAGAATTTTATTTTACCAAAGAAATCACATGCTTGCACTTGTTATTAACTGCGGAAGCTCATCCGTAAAATATAATTTGATTGAAACTACAGACGAGACGGATGTTTGCCGCGGAATTGTAGAACGAATTGGTGCGGATAAATCCATTGTGAAACATGAGACCGCCGGGAGAAAGCCGTTAAAATACAACAAAGTAATTGCCAGCCATAGTGAGGCCCTGCATGAGATTATGAACTATTTACTGAGTCCCGAAAACAAAATTATTGACGACATCTCTGATATAAAAGCTGTTGGGCACAGGGTGGTTCACGGCGGAGAAATGTTCAAAGAATCGGTGTTGATTGATGATGTTGTGAAAGAAGCCATTGAACAGGCTTTTGATTTAGCGCCGCTTCACAACCCTCCCAACCTCAGAGGCATTGAAGCCGCCCAAGAGCGCCTGCCCGATATTCCACACGTAGCCGTTTTTGATACCGCATTTCATCACTCACTGCCGCCTCACGCCTATCTTTACGGAATTCCCAATCGGCTCTACAGAAGGCATAAAATCAGAAAATACGGTTTTCACGGCACCTCGCACTACTATGTAAGTCAGCAGTATTACAAACTGAAGGAAAAACCGAAAAGCCAAACCAACGTCATCACCTGTCATCTTGGCAACGGGGCATCCATCACAGCCATTAAAGGCGGCGAATCCGTTGACACGACCATGGGGTTCACCCCGCTCTCCGGCATGGTGATGGGAACCCGAAGCGGTGATCTTGATCCATCAATTCTGTTTTATATTGTTGAGAAAGAGGAGCTTCAGTTAAACAGCCTGCATTCCATGCTGAACCGGAAGAGTGGGTTGTTGGGAATCAGCGGATATGCAAGTGATATGCGGGATTTGATCTCTAAAGCTAAAAACGGAGACCGGCACTGCCAGCAGGCAATTGATGTTTTTTGTTATCACATCAAAAAATATGTGAGCTCTTATTTTGGAGTTATGAACGGATGTGATGCCGTAATTTTTACGGCCGGAATTGGTGAAAACTCTCCGCTCATCAGGAAGAAAGCCCTTGAAAATATGGAGTACCTGGGAATTGAAATAGATGAGAAGAAAAATAATGAAGCAAAACCGGGAACGGCATCAATCATAAGCAGCGACTCTTCCAAAGTGGATGTGATGGTGATACCAACCAACGAAGAGCTGGTGATAGCCATTGACGCCGCTAAAGTTGCCTCTGCAAGCGATCAAAGCGCATGGATTTAACAATTTCATAAAATGAAAAAACCCCGGCATGCCAGGCAAACCGGGGTTTTTAAATTGTTCTAATCTGTAATTTCAGATCTAATCTTCGATATTGAAATCTTCCTGCTGCGGCACTGCCGACTCAGTTTGTGAAGGTATTGTAAAATCAGACTGTTCAATCGGATCACCCGGAACACCTTGCTGTTGAATGGTGCTTTGGGTGGCCTCAGTGCGGTCGATAGCAAAATTGGCCAGCACACTTAAAGCTAAAAACAAGGCTGCAAGTATCGAGGTGGTTTTCGAAAGCAGATCGGCTGTGCGCCTCGCACCCATCGATGCTCCACCCGCCATACCGGCAGCAAGTCCGCCGGAAAGTCCTTCCTTTTGCCCGGGCTGCAGCAAAACTACAATAATCAGTAGAATACAGATCAGTGTGATGAGTGAAATAATAATTCCGTATAGCATAAATAAAATTTTTCAGTTTGTTGCAAAGAGTATAAAAATATCACTATTTATACTTTTAAGAAAGCACTAACTGATTAACGCACAAAACAAGAATTATTGCCGGACTTGAATCAAAAAACAATAGAGTAAAATGAGGATTGTAGAGTATTTTGAGGAACTATTCAGCAACATACACCGACATTACGGCGACATTATTGAAAGTATTCTGATTGTTATTCTTCTTGTTCTGATCCATTTTGTTATCAATCGAATTGTTCAGCGCCAAACTGAAGATGACACCATACGCTATAAATGGAGAAAACATGTTGCCTATCTGTTAGGGTTTGTCGGGTTTATACTGATCGGCAGAATTTGGTTTCAGGGTATGGCTTCTTTGGCAACATTTCTTGGCTTGTTATCGGCCGGCCTGGTAATAGTGCTGCGCGAACCGGTAACCGACATGGCTGGCTGGCTTTATTTAATATCACGAAAACCGTTTGATGTGGGGGACAGGATTCAGATTGGCCAGAATAAAGGCGATGTAATTGACATCCGCTTTTTCAAATTTTCCATTTTAGAAATTGGCAACTGGGTGGATGCCGATCAAAGTACAGGACGGGTTATTCATATTCCCAATCATGTTGTTTTGAGGGATTCCATCGCAAATTACACAAGCGAAATCAATTTTGTTTGGAATGAAATACCAGTGGTTATCACCTTTGAAAGCAACTGGGAAAAAGCAAAATCTATTTTAACGGAGATTGTGCTGAATCATATGGAAGATTACGTTGCTGATGCCGAAGATCAGGTACGGAAGGCAAAAAAATCGTACCTCATTCAGTACAAAAATCTCACCCCAATTGTTTACACCGAGGTTGCGGGATATGGTGTAAAGTTAACGATCCGCCATCTCTCCTATGCCAGAAAGCGAAGGGGGCTCAACCAGATGATTTGGGAAGATATTCTGAAACGCTTCAGACAGGAAGACGATATCGCTTTTGCTTACAACACTGTTCGCATATTCCAAAATCAGCTTGAAGGTAAATCGGACCTGAAGCCTCCCTCTACTTCGGAATAGGCTGAATCAATTTCGGATCGTTATTTGATGGATCATTTACCTTTTTGCTGACCCTCAGAACCGAAAGATCTGTCAGAAGATACAGATTCTTGGCACTTTCCAGCACATGTTTGGGATCGCTGTCCGGCTGAAGCCACTGTATGGCTGTCACCCTGTCGAGCAGCAGGGGCATATTTTCCGACATCGGCTGAATGAGAGGATTTGATTCCATGGTCACAATGCGTACAAACTCACCATTATCATCAGATTCAATCACTCCGGCAACCGACATTATCGAGCTGTCCAGCATCCTCACAAAAAAGGGCTGCTCTTTTTGTTTGTCATCTTTCCATACATAAAAACCGCTCAGAGGCAATACACAGCGCTGTAACTTTTTATCATCTAAAGCCGCTTTAATTTCACTGGAATGCAGCGTTGTTTTTTCCGCTTTAGAGTTGGCTGAACCACCCCATCGAACCTGGTTTATTTCAAAAAGGTCTTTCTCATTGCCCATTACAACTACCGGCAGTTGTTGCCCCGGCGTGATATTGTAATGCGCTTCAAAGAATTCCTCATTTTCTGTGTCAAGACTGAAAAGTTTTTCAATGTCCTCTTTCGATGCAAAAAAAGCTACACGGTTTGCCATATCATCTGGAATTTAAATTTTTGGAATTTCATTTCCGGTTAATTACGTATTCTGTTAATTATCAACAATGAGTTCTGCTCAATCGATTGATTTAGTTTATGATTATACTATCATTCCCTTAACTGCTGATCACATCACAAAATATACACAATCATAACTTTAAAATGATTTTCATTAATCCCGCTGAAAATAGGCTCAGGGCCGGATGGCGAATTTTATTCACAACGGCATTTATTTTTTCCCTGCTGATTGTTTTCAGCCTGTTTGTTCAATCGAGGGCAACCCTGATGGCCGGGCTGGCAGTAATTGTTCTCCTGGTTTTACTGTTCTCTTCCGTGGCTCTCGATAAACGGCCTTTTCGTGATTTTGGGTTTGAGCTTTCGGGGCGATGGATTGTTGATTTTTTTGCCGGGAATATTATCGCAATACTCTCCATAAGTTTCATCGTGTTGATGAAGGTTTGGGCCGGATGGCTGGCCTTCAATTCGGTTACCACTCATATTTTCAGCCGCACAATTCTCCTGGAACTCACCAACATGCTGATTTTAATGACGGCAATCAGCGTTTGGGAAGAAGCATATTTCAGGGGATATCTCATCACAAACCTGAAAGAGGGATTTCATCTGGGTAAAATCAGTAAAAAATGGGTAATGGTGGCGGCTGTAATGGCGGCTGCCTTAATTTTCGGAATTGCACATGCAAATAATCCGAATGCAACCATACTTTCCATAATAAATATTTCTGCTGCAGGTATAGTTCTGGCTTATCCTTATATTAAAACAGGAAGTATGGCTATTCCGGTTGGCATGCACCTTTCCTGGAATTTTTTCCAGGGAACGGTTTTTGGCTTGCCCGTGAGTGGTGTGGATATGGAAGAAACCATAGTAACAACAACAGTTACGGGGCCTGACCTTTTTACCGGCGGAATGTTTGGGCCTGAAGGAGGCCTGCTTGGACTTACCGGGCTGATTGTAATGGTCATGATTTCTTATCTTTATTTGTTTATGTTTTATAAGAAGTGATTTTATTCATCGTTCTGAAACTGAAGAGTGTAAATAACACCTCATTTAGACGGTGTTTTTTGATACGAACTGTAATGAAAGATTCATGCAGGAGTTTTTAATTCAGGAATGAATCCTAATCAGTGAATAAAGCTATTTTGAAAAGGCGGTTAAAGCAGGCAGAGTGATTGTACGGACATATTTAGTTAGACATACAAATCCGGGTTATGCGGATTTATTGAAGTTTAACATATTTAATTTTTGATACTTTTTTTACCGGACAACACAGCACTATCTTGCTAAACTGCCTCTGTTTGAATTGAAATATTGATCCAAAAATTGAAGAGGTAAACCATTGTCGTTTAATCAATTTCGACTAAGTTCCGATATTTTGAAGGGGTTGAAGGATACAAAAATTGAAAGTCCCACCCCGCTGCAAAAGAAAATTTTTAAAGCCGTACAAGAGAAAAAAGATCTGGTAATTAATACAACCATCGAAGAAAATCCCGAGGTTGGCTACCTGATTTCCTT
Organism: Balneolaceae bacterium; assembly: GCA_007131725.1. Classification (GTDB taxonomy): domain Bacteria; phylum Bacteroidota; class Rhodothermia; order Balneolales; family Balneolaceae; genus Rhodohalobacter. The sequence goes on along the minus strand of SLPZ01000209.1, from coordinate 3,631 downwards.
GTTAAACGAGTTATCCAGGTCTGAACGCAGACAGGGAACCCGCGCAATTATTATCGCGGGCAATAAAGAGCGTGCCAAAAAACTGGATGAATGGATTTGGGCTATCGGCTACCATTCCTCTATAGAAAGTGCATGCTTTACACCTGACGGAAATTTTGATGAGCAATTCACAGCTTTGATGGCCGGCCCCTTGGTAATTGTAGCTACGCCGGACCGGCTCACAGATCTGCTTGAAAAAGGAAAAATGATTTTCCGGGAAGTTCAGCAGATGATTGTGGACCAGGCCGAACTGATCGAAGACTGGCCTGCAATCGAAGCCATCTCAAACCGGGTGATCGGTAAATGCCAGAGAATTTTTACGGCTGCAAAAGACAGCAAAGAGTTGCGGGAAGCGGAAAAACAAATTCTGAATGATCCAAAACTTGTAACACTCGCCAAAAAGAAAAAACCGGATGAGAAATCTGCCAAAGACAACGGCAAGCCGGTCATCACAAAAGACCTGACCCAGTATTATATCAATGTGCCGCCTCGCTCAAAAATCTCCACATTGATGGCGCACCTGGATAAGCAAAATGACGATTCTGTGGTGATTTTCACGGCATCAAGAAAAACGGCCGACCGTCTCTACAAAATACTCCGGAAAAGCAACAGGCGGGCTGTGAGCATCCATGATAAACTGGACTCTGACACTTTCAAAGAGCGGTTTGAACGGTTTACATCAAACAACGTGCAGCATCTGCTTGTGGGTGAACTTTCTGCCGACGATATTCCTCTTGAACACGCAAGCCAGGTCATCAATTACGATGTGCCTGAAGAGGTGAGCGAATATAAACTGCGTGCAGAGCTTGTGGGTGACGGCAAAGCTTCGCGAATCATCAGCCTGGTTTCCAAGCAGGACCGCAGTGATATTAAAACCATTTGCAAATCGCTGGGTTATGCTCCCGAAGAAGTTCCGCTGCCAAAATCGGTGAAGGAGAAAGTTTCTGATAAACAGGGCAACAAAAAGGGCAAAAGCAGTAAACGCGGCGGCCGTTCTTCTTCCAAAAAACGGCCACCCCGAAAAAAACCCTCCGGTAAAAGCCAGAAAAAGATTCACGAACTGCCAAGACCCACGTTCGACCAGCTTGAAGGCGGCCGCACCGGAAAAAAGAAAAAGGAGAAAAAAGGAATTCTCGGATTTTTCAAAAAGCTGTTTAAATAGATCAGCCTGAAAATTAAACTGGCACCTTCAGAGTCCTGGCGCAAGTGTCCGCTTTTGTCTTTCGGTGCTGTCCCTTCGACTTGTACTGACCTTGAAGCGTTACCGGTGCATTCCGGTATCCTTTGCCCAAGGCATACCTTCGGGGCAAGCGTCACTTCTTGGGCACAAAAAAAACGCTTCAAGGACCCCGACGTTTGTCGGTGACTCTTGAAGGTTTTTTATAAACATAATCCGCTTGTACCAATTCAAAAACCCTCGCTGAATTAATGAAACATATCCTCAAAAGCGCGTTTTGTATCGGGTGCGGGTGATGTGAACAGACTCACCAGCCATGTTGCAATCAGCGCAGCGAGAAAACCCGGCAACAGTTCGTACATGGAATCTTTGAGAACCGGGATGTAGTACCAGGCAATGGTGACGGCTGTGCCGCTGATCAGTCCCGCAAAAATTCCGGCCCGGGTGGTGCCTTTCCAGTAGAGCGCCAGGATGGAGGTCGGCCCGATGGAGGCGCCAAGCCCCGCCCAGGCAAACAGCACCAGCCAGAATACAAGCTCCTCGGCCAGAAATCCGAACACCAGCGATATCACAACCAGCAAAAAAACTATGATTCTGCTGAAAAGAACCAGCTTTTTCTGAGGGATCACCTCTCCTTTTTTTATGATCTTCTCGTAAACATCTCTCACCACGCTCGATGCCGCAACCAGCAGTTGTGAGTCGGCCGTTGACATGATTGCCGCAAATATAGAAGCGAGCACCACACCAAAAATTACCGGGTGAAGGTGCTGCTGGGCAAGCACGGGAAAAAGGTTTTCAGTATCGGCGGCAGGAAGCATCGAAACATCCGGGAAATAAGCGCGACCGGCCAGCCCGATGAAAACGGCACCCCAGGCCATCAGCACATTCCAGGTGGTTCCGATGACCGCCGCAAAACGAAGCTGCTTTGAATCATCAATCGACATGTACCGCGCCAAAATATGTGGATTGCCAGGCGAGCCCAGACCGATTCCCACAAAGCCGATTGCAGCTCCCACGGAAATGGCAAACGGATCTACATAGAGCAGATCCATGGAGGCAAGCTGTTCAAGCAGAACCGGCAACCCTCCAAAATTTGTGATGGCAATAATGGGGAGAATAACAAGCGCCAAAATCATAAAAATGGCCTGGAACATGTCTGTCAGGCTTACGGCCAGGAATCCGCCTACAATTGTATATGCAACAACTATCAAGGCGGTAACCAGAATGCCTGTGTTCATCTCCATCCCGAAACCTGACGCGAATGCCTTTCCTCCGGCCACAAACTGTGCGGAGACGTAGCCGATCATAAATACAAGAAAAATGGCCACGATTGTGATTCGAAGATATCCGTCACGGTCGCTGAAGCGCTCGGCAAAAAAGTCGGGAATGGTGATGCAGTTCCGTTTTTCAGTAAAATTTCTGAGGCGCCTGGCATAGTAGAGAAACAGGAACAATTCAACCACAATATAACCCACAACCGCCCAAACCGCCGACGGCCCCTGGGCATACGCCATTCCGGTTACACCCAGCAGCAGCCAGGCACTCCGGCCCGATACAACGGCAGACAATGCCACCACAAAGCGGTTCATTTTTCGTCCGCCGATGAAATATTCGGTGATCCCTTTCGATGAAAACCGGGTAGAGTAGATGCCGATAGCTACCAACAGAAGCAGGTATCCCACAAAAGCGGCAACGGCGTATGGATCAAATTCTACGGCAAGAACTTGTGATTCATCCATTATGTCGGCCATTTTTGTATGCAAGCCAGAAAGCCGCAGCGATAATAAGTGCCGGTAAAACAAACATGATCAGATAAAAAGAAATCATCATTCTCCGGGAATTTTATTCAGCCAACAGTATCGGTGAAAATCTTTAAAAAAGAAAATGTACGCCGGACAGCTTGTCCGGCCGGGAAAGCCTAAGAAATTGCCTAAAACTGAATTCATGAAAAATATTTGCTGCCTGAAATTAAAACCCTGTCTTGTGCTTGATTTATGAGTAACGGGCAGGCTCAACTACGTGAAAAACTTCGTAGAGTAAACTGCCCGTTGTACGATTGGGTATCATCAGAAATTCTTTCGGGTGAAGCCAAATAGTTCGTAAATTCCGGCAGTTCGAATACCGTCAAACAAACAAAAAATCAAACAAATCATGCCGTTTTGATGGTTGCGGTAAGAAGCAGGATTTGTTAGTATAAGTTGAATAAAACAGAGTACGAAAGATGCGGTTTTAGCATCCGAATGGGACCCTAAACTTTTTGATAACTGACTATGAAATTTAATGTATCGAGTAACGACCTGAACGGGGGGCTTTCGGCAGTAATCGGAGCTGTACCCACAAAAGCCACCCTGCCAATTCTTGAAACCATTTTATTTGAGAGTGAAAACGGCCGGCTGAAAATGACCGCAACCGACC
>SLPZ01000171.1 GCA_007131725.1 Balneolaceae bacterium | reverse complement strand
TTTATTATACCGGCAGTGAAAATGAGTTTAGTACAGAAAACAGAGTGGGATTGGTGAAAAACCCCGGAAGTTCTGTGAGCATCTCTGTGGATCAGAAACTAAATGAAGGGCGAAACTATTTCTGGGCATCGGTTACATTGAATGATACAATAACACTGACCGATCTGCTGAAAATCGATTCTGAATCTGTAGGGCTGAACGGCGCCAATTACCGGGCTGAAAGCGATCGTCCACATGTTGCATTAAGGCCGGCCAAAAAAGTCCGCAAAGCCAATCAGGATGGTGTTCACACCTATCGGATACCGGGAATGGTAACCTCAAACGAGGGCACACTGCTGGCAGTTTACGATGTTCGCCGGGATGATTCCAGTGATCTACAGGGTGATATTGATGTAGGGCTGAACCGAAGTACTGATGGCGGTGAAACCTGGGAGCCGATGCAGATCATTATGGACATGGGCGAGTGGGGCGGCCGCCCGGTAAATGAAAACGGTATTGGCGATCCTGCGATACTTGTTGACAGAAATACCGGAACCATTTGGGTATCTGCACTCTGGATTCACGGATATCCCGGTACGCATGCCTGGAATTCTTCACAACAGGGAATGGAACCACACGAAACAGGCCAGTTTGTTCTTGTAAAAAGCGAAGATGACGGTCAAACCTGGTCCGATCCGATCAACATCACCGACCAAATCAAACAGCCCGAATGGTATCTGTTGCTGATGGGCCCGGGAAATGGAATTACCATGCACAATGGTACACTGGTATTTGCCGCTCAGTATAAAGATGAAAATGAGATGCCCTGGTCAACCATTGTTTACAGTGAAGATGGAGGGGAAACGTGGGATATTGGTGAGCCTGTACGCTCCAACACAACCGAGGCCCAGGTGGTAGAACTGGAACCGGGAACGCTGATGATAAATATGAGGGACAATCGCGGAGGTGCGCGGTCGGTGTACACAACCACTGATATGGGGGAAAACTGGAACGAACACTCCAGTTCCCGCACGGAACTCCAAGAGCCGGTGTGTATGGCCAGCTTGATACGATCAAACCCCGAAGCGAGCGGTTATAATCACAATTATCTCCTTTTTTCAAATCCAAACAGCACAGCGGCAAGGGTTAATATGACGGTAAAGCTGAGCAAAGATCAGGGTAAAACCTGGCCATCTGAGTACCAGGTTTTATTGGATGAAAATCGTGGTTTTGGTTACTCTTCTCTCACTATGGTCAACGAGGAGACAGTTGGAATTTTGTACGAAGGTGTGCGTGATCTCTACTTTCAAAAAATTAAACTTGATGAACTTTTAGGCCGGTAAGAATCTTAAAAAATACTTTGAATTGAAAACGACAACTGTAGAAGAAAATGGATAAAATAGACGGACTTGTAGTGGCTGCTTTTACCCCGATGAATGAGGATGGCAGTATCAATCTTGAAATGGTAGAACCTTTGTATCAATATTACCGGCAGAACGGTATAAAAGGAGTGTTTTTGAATGGCAGCACCGGAGAGGGTCTTTCACTTACATATAATGAACGGCTAAGGCTCTGTGAAGAATGGGGAAAAATAGTGGATGATGATTTTAAACTTATTGTGCACATTGGAAGCAACAGCCTGAATGAAGCAAAAGAGTTTGCAACCCATGCCGGTAAGAATGGAGTGGATGGAATATCAACCATCGGCCCGTTTTACCAAAAATCATCAACAGTGGAGATATTAGTTGAAATTTGTGCACAGGTGGCAGCCCAGGTGTCTGACATTCCATTTTACTACTATCACATTCCGGTTTTAACCGGAATCAACTTTTCGATGGTCGATTTTCTGGAGCACGCCAGCGATAAAATCCCCACATTAGCGGGTCTAAAATTTACCGACAGTGACCTTTCCGAATACAATTTATGCCGTGTATTTAAAAACGGGAAGTTCGATATGCTCTATGGAAATGATGAGATGTTTCTTGCCGGGCTCGCAACCGGAGCAAGAGGGTTTATCGGCAGTACGTACAACCTGTTTCCGGGAATTTATCAGCAAATCTACGATGCGTTCGAAAACAACCGTATGGATATTGCACGGGAACTTCAGGTAAAAGCCATAGAGTTTGTAAAGGTTCTCGATAAATACAAATACAATGCCGCTTCCAAAGCAGCCATGAAAATGATCGGGGTGGATTGTGGCGCCAGCCGACTTCCGTTCAGAACACTGAATGGCTCACAAACTGTCAGCCTGAGAAAAGACCTGGAAGAGTGCGGATTTTTTGATTACGCACTTATTGCTCAGTGAAAATTTCAAGGCCTGACAGATTTTGAAAACTTGTCAGGCCTTTCCTTACGTACATTCAAGTTTTTCCAAAAGTTTTAAGCAGATCCATAGACTCCTTGGCACATGGAAAAAACCTTTATAAGGGCCTCCTTTAAAAGTGTGAGTCACTACACCCTCACGGTTCAGGTATCCAAACCATCCTCCATATTCATCATCATGAAAATGGTTGAATGAGTACTCTTGAACCAGTTTAAAGAGCTTCCAGTCCCGCTGATCTCCGGTTACTGAGAAATTTAGCAGGTGCCCGATCATTGCCTCATTGTGCGGCCACCAAAGCTTCATGAACCATTCAAGCTGAGTGGGGCTGTAACCTTTGTAGTCCAGAAAATAGAATAATCCGCCATGTTCCTGATCCCACCCTTGATTATGCGACCACCGGATCATGTTAACGGCTGTCTGCTGAAGCTCCTTATTATTCAGGATGGCAGCCCATCGATGGAGGAACCATCCCGCCTCAATGGCATGGCCGGGATTGAGAAGGCGGCCTTCAATGGAATCGATGAACTCTCCATCCATTCCAACTGTTTCAAATATCGTTTCTTTGTTTTCGTGAACATGAAGCAGAATCTGCCTGATGCATTCTTCAATTTCCTGTTCATATCCTGTGGAGGCCCCACCTGTAAGTTCTTCTATCACGTTCAGCAATATCATCGGAACGGCCAGGCTGCGGGATGGTATTTGCCCTTCAAGCACAGGCCTGCCAAGCCGAGATAGATCTTTTGACCAGTTCCAGACAACTTCAAACTGCTCTTCGGCTTCTTTCATCAAATCCGTCAAATCGACTGCCCGGCTGTACTCTGCCAGGGCGATGATGTAGAAACATTCCGAAAAAATTTTCCGCTGAATCCAGGTGGGTTTCCCTTCTCTGTTCAGGCTGAAATAAAGGCGTTTATCTGGCCGGACAGCATATTTTTGAAGAAATTCGATGCCAATCCGGGCAATCTTCAGCCATTCCGGTTTCGCCTGGTTTTGATTGTAAAGTTTACTGAACATCCAAGCCTGCCGTCCCTGCAGCCACACATGCTTGGTGGTTTCGTACACACGCCCATCCCGATGCAAGCAATTAAAATAGCCTCCATGTTTTTGATCCTGGCTGTGAGTTTCCCAGAATGGTACAATGTTATTGAACAGCTCCTGCTCAAAAATCTGTTTCAGCGAGGTTATTTCTTTTTTATCCGGCATATTTCAGATGGTTTTAATCCTATCCCAAAAATTCCCTCCAGTCCCTGCCAACCGTTACCCACTCCAGGTTGAAGCGGGCAATGTTTGCCCCGGATGGGCCTTCGTAGAGCAGGTAAATGTAGCCTTCACTCGGGGTGCCGGGGCGCCCTGCCGCAAGCGATGAGTAGGCAAACGGCCCTTTATCCACCAGGCGTTTTACAGGCCAGGTTTCTCCTCCGTCAAAACTTGCCCAGATTGTGCCCCGCACCCGGCCCTGCTCAGAATCAACATTGCTGTAAATGAGAATATCGTGATCATCGATTGGCAGGCGGACCAGTCCGGCCATCAGGCCATAGTCGGTATCCTGTGGCCCGTCCGGCAAAACATCACTGACAGTAAGGTCTTCCCATGTTTCCCCGCCATCGTAGCTCCACGCGATGTATCTCATCCGCGGGTTCAGTCCGTCGGTTGAATAATGCCGGCGCGAGTTGTAATAAATCCGTCCATCTGACAACTCTTCAATGGCAGCTTCTCCGGTTCCGTAAGCAGGAAACGGAGCACTGCTGTGCCAGGTTCTGCCGCCGTCATCACTGTACATGGCGTTGGTGTAGTGCTGGTCCCAATATTCAGGATCATTTCCTTCTGGCAAGGCGAAGGGAAACACCCGGGTTGCTTTCAATAAACGCCCGGCATATTCTCCATGCTGAAGGGTAATTCCCCTCTCGTTGATATGCATGGCCGGAATAAACCCGTTTTCATCGGGGTGAATGGTGATCTCTTCTTCTGTCCAGGTTTTTCCGTGATCTGTGCTTCGCAGAAAAATCAGCTCTCCGGACGGATTGCGGTCGGTAAACGGACGCCTTTCGGCAAAAAGCATGATATCGCCACTGTTTTCATCAACAATTGTGCCGCCGCCGTGCCACTGGATGGGAGCTGCAATGGTATCGGTTGGAGCCCAGGTTTCGCCGCCGTCTTCACTGCGCCGGATTTTTAAATGTCCTTCGCTTACCGGGCTGGTTCCGCCATACGTGGCAAGCACGGAACCATCCATGGCAACCACAACGTTGGGAAATCGTTCATCATCAAAAAGCTGCTGGATTTCAAAAAAGGGTTCATCTGTTGCCAATTGATCGGCAGTGGTTTCGTCATTGCAAGAAATAAGAGTTGCTGAAATGGCAAAAATTAACACAAAAACAGTTGTAAATAATC
>SLPZ01000205.1 GCA_007131725.1 Balneolaceae bacterium | reverse complement strand
TAGTGATCGCTTCCACATTTTTTGCAAGTGATTTCCATATCTATAAAATATTAGTTAAAGTTACAGATGGAAAGATAACAAATATATCTATAGTTAACACTCTCTTATAGTTTTCATATTATATCCATGCAGCCATCTGTTCAAACCAATAAATTCAAATCCATAGCCGGCCTGATATTCTGGGTTGGCATCTGTTATTTAACAGCATGGCTTGGCGCCCAGGTTTCTCCGGGCATTGCTCCGGCTGACTGGTATGATGCCATCAATAAACCGGACTGGAATCCGCCATCGTGGGTTTTTGGCCCCGTTTGGACTCTACTCTACACCCTGATGGGTATTGCTGCCTGGCAGGTTTGGCGGAATTACGGCTTCGAAAATGCCCGCAATGCACTGATTTTTTTCCTGATCCAGCTTGTTCTGAACGGCCTGTGGTCTCAAATATTCTTTGGTATGCAGGAGATCGGCTGGGCATTTGCTGAAATTCTTGTGCTGCTTGCCGCAATAATTATCACCACATATCTATTCTTTCAAAAGAGCAGGGTTGCCGGCTGGCTGATGATTCCTTACATCGCCTGGGTGAGTTTTGCTTCCGTTCTGAACGGTACGATCTGGTGGCTGAATTAGCATTTTAACCTCAGTTCGATATAAGAATTAATTGAAGAACGTCCCCCTTTGAAGGGGGCAACGGGGGATGATAGTTAGTGAATTTAAACCCAAATAATGAATAATTGAGTCAAATCAATGCTCAAAGGGTCATCCCCCTTGTCCGCCAGCCGGCGGACTTTCCCCCTTCAAAGGGGGACAACTAAAATCTTCATTCTAATCTCGAATTCATGTTACTTTAATTCTGCTTATAAAAAATCAGAAACTGTTGAAAAAGATCACTATTTGATTAACGCCATTTTCTGGATATCGGTTATATCACCCGCCATAAAACGGATAAAGTAGGTTCCCGATGCCAGGCCAGAGGCATCCATCTGGGCAAAATAGACACCGGGCCCTTGTTCCTGCTGTACAAGAGTTGATACTCTGCGCCCGTTTAAATCAAAAACATCAATCAACACATTTCGCTGATCTGCAAGCTGATAGCGTAAATTTGTTACCGAGTTAAACGGATTCGGATAGTTAGGATTGATTTTAGTTTCACCCACTTTGGTAGTAAAACTTTTAACATTGCTCCAGTCACTTTGGCCGCCAGCATTAGTTGCCCGCACTCTCCAGTAATATATTTCAGCCAGTTCGAGTGGCATATTATGAACAAAGGTTGTTTCAGAAACTAAACCCTGAACAGGAATTAGAGAAAAATCTGCTTCGGTAGATACCTGAATTACATAGTCGGCCGCCCTTTCACTTTCATCCCAGCTAAACTCGGGTTCCACCGGTATTTGATTCATATTATCCCCGGGATTATTTAAAACTACTGTTTCCGGCCTTTCAATAATGGTCTTAAAGCTCCAAACATCACTCCATTCTCCTTTACCGGTGCTGTTAATGCCCTTCACACGCCAGTAAAAATCGGTATAAAATGGAAAGTCTTGAGCAGATGAGTAATTTACAAATGTCTGTTCTGATTCAAGATAAAGATCATCAAAATCGGGACTTTCAGACACTTCCAGCCTGTAGGTTTCTACTGCGGGATGTGCCTCCCACTGAAACTGAAATACCGGCCACACATCTGTTTCACCGTCCTGAGGGCCGAGTAGTGTAATTGGTGGCGGGGCGCCAAATTCTGTAGAAAAGCGAAAGGTATTACTCCACCGGCTCTGTCCGGCAGCACCCGATGCCCTAACCCGCCAAAAATACATTGAACTGGGTTTCAGCTCTTGCTGAATGTTGTAAGAGGTGCCAGTTAATGACTGTTCAATTAACTGGTTTTCGTGATTAAAATCTTCTGAAATAATCAGCTCATAACTTTCAGCTCCCGGAACCTCATCCCAACTAATTTCAGGGAGTAAACCTTGATCAAAAGATCCGTTGGCAGGCGCTGATAGCATTGGCCTCTGCAAGGGAGAATCATCAAAAAGAAGCTGTTCACAGGCACTACCGAGCGGCCAGCCCATATCCTGAAGCATTCCGCAAAAAACCGGCCCAGGACTGTGTATGGCCGATGCCATGTCTAATTGCGGCCGCATGAGTGCATTCTCTGTATCCGTAAAATAGTGCTGATCGAGATGAGAGTAACTGCTCCCGGGGCGGAAGGGGTTGGGGGCATACAACGGCACCCGATTGTTGTCTAATACAAATTCTCCTTCGAACCCGCTGAAAAACACTCCACCATGCTGGCCGGTTACCGCATCGTAAATTGATGATAAACTTGGAAATATATCTCTGTCAATAATTTCATTAAAATGGCCGTCGAGTGCGAATCTGTCATAAATAAACGGTGGCAGCCCGCGATTCAGGCCCCAGTCTGCCTGCTGTGTTGTTGGATCAGCCACTACACTCCCAATGAATCCAATTCCGTGTCCAATTTCATGCACCATTACGGTAACCAAATCAATCAGGCCTGCCGGGGTGTTCATATCGGTACCAAAATACCAATTATTAAAACTGCAGTTGATGTTAACTTCGATATCAAAACCCTCAGCTTCAGTTGTTGCGAGATCAATTCCAGTTAAAGCACTGGCCTGGGCTATCGTGTATAATGTGTTTTCCACTACACCTTCCCCACTCAAAAAGTACAAATATGTGGGCCCTGCACTGCCCAATACATTATTTCCGAGGTCTTCCCAGGTTGCTTCTATTTTGATGGGTATGGTGGAACTAAGGTGAGCTGCCCAGATATCTGCGGCATACTCAAGCGCCTGAATAGCTTCATCAGGCCATTCCTGTCCGTTGCAATTGCTCACATAAGTGATTTGAAACTCAGATCCGGCCGGAATATCAAACTGTTTAGCAGCGGTTTGTAGAGGTGCATATTTGAAATGGGCGTTTCTGTCGGTAGGGTCGTAGGTGCAGATATTCCTGATATCTTCCGATAATAGTGGAAAGGATTGTACTGTTTGAACATTTTGTGCGGAGGCATCTACAACAAAACCTGCTGCCAAAAATAGTGAAAACTGAATGATGAATATTTTTTTGCCATAACATGCCCAGAAAAAAAGAGTTACCTTTATTGTAGATAATTTCGGGGAATAATTCGAAAAAAAATTCAATAAATTTTCGCCACCGAAAATTATCAGCTATTCCGGCAACCGGGCGGCTTGCACATGCATCCAGTCGAAATTGCGTTTTCGTCCGAGGCTGATCCACCCTTCCTCTTCCCAGCATTTCCACCATTCGTGATAGTCAGGATGTGCAAGGCTGGCACGGTCGCGGCCCCAGTTTAACTGGTTACGGGATGGGTCGAAATCCAGTGCAATTCCCCAGGAGTGCATCGACCAAACGGAGCCGTTTCGAATGGCACGTTCATTGTAACAACCGCCAAAATGGTCGAGGTGGAGTTTGCTGATATCTTCCTCTCCATATATATCCTTCACCTTGTGTAAAACACGAAGTAGGCTGTCGGCTACTTTTTCGTGGCAGCGAGTACGCCGGGTGCGGGTTCTCAGATCCCAAGCCAACTTCATTTCGTAGGGAAAGTCGATCAGTTTCAGATTTGCTCCCCTCTCCCCGAAAAAACGGTCAAACTCTTGCGTGCGTTGAACCGGCCATTTGTGCGGATTAGGCACCTCGATTTCATCGGGCCGCCAGGGCGGCTGCGGTTCGCCATGTTCCATCCGGTATTCAAGCTCCAAAAATCCGGCATTGGTTTGCGGCCCCCAAAGGCCGTCAATCGGGCCGATACCGATGCCCCGGTCGGTTGCATCAATCTGAATAAACGTGGTGATCTGCCTGGTTTTGGGAAGGTCAGTATCAACCCCCTCAACCTGGGCAAGCCCTCTCATGGTGATAGGACCGGCAATGCCGTCGATGGCTCCGTCATAAAGTCCCCTTTCTTTTAAAAGCCGTTGTGCGAGTTTTATTCTTCGTTTCATGTCTATTTATTAGTTTTATGATTCTCTGATTACCATTGAGATCGGGTAGTGATCGCTGAAACCGGTATCGGGATTATACGTTGAAGAAGCGGGACGTCCAAAACGAATGGGATCGGGATACTGCCCGCCGCTTACCATTTCCGGGTATTTGTTCACTTTAACTATCGAACCATCGGCAAATTCAGCCAGTTTGATGGATGCGTTATTCAAAAGCAGGCCGCGTGTAACCATAAACTGATCAATCACATAAGGAAAATTGTTGAAATAGAATGTGCCCGTTGCCTGACCGTTAACCGGCCACATTAAATTATACAGCCTGGGGATTCGGGCATTTCTTGTGCGAACCAGTGAACTCGTAGACTGGGCATAATCAACCAGTGAACGGTTAAAACATTCATCGTTAAAATCTCCCGTCACGACAACGGGAATATCATTACCCCGAATTTCAAAAATCCGTTCCAGCCAGTAACTCAGTGTTTCACCGGCCATAATTCGGTATGGTTCCGACTCGTAAACCCCGCCGCTACGGGCCGGCCAGTGATTACCGATCACAATTAATGGATTACCCTTTTTGGTGCGCAGGTTAACCTGAAACAGGTCGCGGGTAGCACTGCGTTTCAGTACTTCATGGCTGAACTGTCCCTCAAACTCGAACAAATCCTCATCATAAAAGAAAGCGATGTCAATGCCGCGGTTGTCGCTCATGTCGTGGTGGGCGATGCCGTAATTTC
>SLPZ01000003.1 GCA_007131725.1 Balneolaceae bacterium | reverse complement strand
TTGAATTCATCAAAAGCAGCCAGGGTGATCTGGCCGGAAAAGAGTTCGATGATGTGGTTGACGGTGTGGATTACCTGATTGACCGCGGTATTGCCGATCCCGACCGGATTGGTGTAACCGGCGGATCCTATGGCGGATACGCCTCTGCCTGGATGAGCACTTATTACTCAGACCGTTTTGCCGCAGCCGTGATGTTTGTGGGAATAAGCAATAACCTCTCAAAATGGGGAACCAGCGACATTCCTGAAGAGCTGTACCTGGTGCATTCCCGAGAGCGCATGTGGGAGTCGGATGCAAAATGGATGGATTACCTGAAACGCAGCCCTATTTATTGGGTCAACAGGGCACAGACACCCATTTTAATCATGCATGGTTCGCAAGACACCCGTGTACATCCCGGGCAGTCGTTAGAACTCTATCGCCATTTGAAAGTGCGCCGGCCTGAAGTACCAGTGAGGCTTGTTTGGTATCCGGATGAGGGGCACGGAAATGTAAGAGCTGCTTCGCGGTTTGACTATACCTACCGGATGCTGCAGTGGTTCGATACTTACCTGATGACGGGTGATGCTTCCGCCGAACTGCCGCATTGGGATGCTCCGGTTCCGCAAAGAGACTAAAATCAGGAACAGTCCTGAAAAACTGAAACTAAATGTACATACGGCCTCCGGGGATATATTTCTCCGGAGGTTTTTTTTACTCATTAATCACCTTTTACACTACATTAAGATACTTTTTTAGATTTTTAACTGTTGCTTCTCAAGAGGGGTTAATCAACACACTTTCAATATGTAAAAATGCCAGCCAAAAAAGAGAATAAAAAGAAGGGGCCGTTCATCCGAAGCAAGAAGGGAATTGCTCTGATTGTGTTCATGACTATTGTGATTTTGGCAGCTCTTTTTCTCATTTTTCAAATTGAAGATATCGCTGAAAGACGTCTTTTAAACGTCATCAATGCAGAACTTGAACCCAATGCAGAAATTGAATTTGGTGAATTTTCATTTTCGCTGATGCCGGCTGGTCTCTATATTCGGGATATCCGCCTGAATCATCTGATCCCGTTCGAAGAGCATACCCCGGTAAAATCAACTGATGCAATAAAAAACCTGAAAGTTGACCGGATTGAATTTACCGGGATTAACGTATTCAGGATGCTCTATGAACGGAAATGGATCCTCAACAAAATTTCTGCTGACGGCCTGGCTTTAGAGCTTGTGCCGCTAACCGCCGGGGGCCTTGAGCAGGCAACTCCATTCAGGCAGCCGCCGCCGTTTCTTATCGATAATATCATCCTGAAAAACAGCTCGCTTGTTACTTTTTCTGACCGCAGCAATAACGACCCGAAGTACACCATCGAAAACATACATGGTGAACTGTTTAACTTCTCAGTACCTGATATTGAAGACCCGGTCTATACCTATTTTGATGATTTTCTGATTCAATCATCCGCCTTTCGATACAACACCGACAATGGATTTTATAAGCTTGGGTATGATTCTGTATCAGTGAACAGCAGCGACAGGACTTTCTATCTTAAAAACGGAAAAGCTGAACCTCTGCTGACTGCCCTCGAAATGGCCGAAGAAATCGGGTACGAAAACGACCAGTTTAACTTTTTCTTTGAAGAGCTGTTTGCCGAAGATGTTGACTTTGACCTCTGGTTTGAAGAGCGGGGATTTGTTGCCGGGGGTGTACGCATGGAAAAGCCGGTTCTTCATATCCACAGGGATAAATCAATGCCGAGAGAAGAGCGTGATGAACGGCCGCTGCCAATCAGGTATCTGAAAGAGTACCCCCAAAAAATCGGGGTGGATTCAATCTTGTTCAGGGGCGGTACGATTAGTTACACCGAAGATTTTACCGATGTAGGCCGCAAAGGACAAGTTGAGTTCACCGAAGCGAACCTGACTTTCGAAAATTTGCAAAATCAATACAACGATCATTCGATATCTGTTCGGGCTTCTTCAAGATTTATGGATTTGACCGATTTTCAGATTCGCGGAGATTTTACTCTCGAAGATAATTTTTCACATGTAATTCGGGGTAGTATGAGTGGCTTTGATTTGACACGCTTGAATGACCCTCTCTCTGAATGGATTTATGTTCGGGTTAGAGAAGGAAATCTCGATCAGCTCGATTTCTACTTCTCAGCCGATGACGACCGGGCAAGGGGCGAAATGCATTTTATTTACCACGACCTGGAAATTCGTTTTCTTGATGAAGAAACGCTTGAAGAAACTCGAAGAAGACGCTTTCGTTCTTTCGTTGCAAACCTGGTGCGTGTGCATTCAAGCAACACCTTCGACGACACCAGAACCGGAACAATTGATTTCGAAAGAGATAAAGAAAGGTCGATTTTTAACTATTGGTGGCGATCCATTGCCAGCGGCCTTGAAGACAGTGTAAAACGCTAAGCCGGATATCTCTTGGTGATCTATCCGGGCTTAGCCCCTGATATTTAGTCGCTCCTTAAGAACTTAAAATAATTTGTTTTGGTCTACACCGGTAAGGGTTGACCAGGAAAAATAGAGCCATTTTTTTCCTTCTCTAACTCACTGTTCCATCCATTTCTTTAAATTCCATTCGGCTGCAGCCAACAAGGCATTGATTTGGGGAGATTCTTCTCCATGCAGGTAGTTCTGTCCCATATGATGGTCGGTTTTTAGATGTCCAATTAGTGGCTCAATACCAGCTCTGCGTCGAAACCGTCGGCGCATCCGCCTGGTTTTGGCAGGACTATCACTGGGGTTGGCTTTGTTCGGTGTCGTAATTTTCACACCCATAGCCTCTTTGATGCCACGGCCGCCCCGGTCGAAAATGACTTCTCTGGGAAAGGGGCGCCGATCCAACTGAATCTGCTCAAGCAAGGGTTTGATCGTCTTGGAATCATGCGAATTGCCCTCAAAGGACTTGATGGCCAGAATGACCTGCCGGGTTGGATGCGTCAATAAACCGACTTTATTTCCGAATTTATATTTCTTATGAGCTTTGCCTTTCGCTATACAGGCCGTAAACGGCTTGTGCAAGCTGTAGATTTTATCGGGATCGGATCGCTGCTGGATTATTGCCTTACAATACAGCTCAATGGGCTGTTTACAGCCAGCGAGCTGCTCGACGCTGAGTTTGCGTTCCAATTCCCGCAGCAGTCTGCCGGCGATGGTACGCAGCTTCTTTCGAGCCCTGCGCGCCTTCTTACGACGGCGGGGATGATGGCCAAAGTAACTGTCGCGTAACAATTGTTTGCTTACCCGAACGTAGCTCTGGCGTTGATCCACACCCTTAGCGTGTGCAATACGATTGCAGTGATCAATTACTTTCTTAGCCAGCTTTCCGTCGGTGGGAAACATCACATCGTTCTCCTGAACGGTGGTATCTGACAGAGCCTGATTGAGACGGCTATCCAATTGGTGAATGCTGACCGAATAGGAAAAGATCTTCTCTATTTCATCACTGCCAACACGCTTGCGAAAATAAACAAATCCGCTGGGATCACAGGGAAAGGTGTGTTGGAAATAGGCTTCCCCACAAAAATATTGCATGTAGGGATTCATCACCCACGCTTTGGCCAAGGTTTCATCACCGTAATTGTAGATACGTTTGAGCAGCAAACACCCCATCATAAAGCGAATAGGCATAGCGGGCTGGCCGGTATGGCTGTAAAGGCTGGCAAAGGCCTGTTCAAAATAGTCCCAGTCTATACGGTCAGCTAAAATAGTCAGCTCTTGATCGCGATCAATAAAGTCAGTAAGTAACGGGCGAAACATATCGCGCTGGCTTGTATCGGCAGAAGTACCTGTCTTAAATTGCAAGGTTTATGGCTGAAAAGGGTTATTTTCTTGCAAAACAAGATACTAAAAAAACTTATTTAATCACTATATATAACTGATAATATTGTAATTATGGTATTATTCAGGATCGACTATATAACAACATTCTTTTCCTGAATCATCGATAACGCGAATGAAATACAGCATCCCTAAACTAACATTCTTTGGATTTGTTTAACTAATTTCTCTTGTCATTGTATTGAATTTTTTAATTATAATTGAATAGTTACGCAGCTCTGTCATATATATAAGTATAATCCTAACCTTTCAGCAGCGTAAATAATCCCGGTTTTCACAGATAAACTATATAAAATACCATGACAATACGCCGTCATACCTCCTCATTAGCTTGCCATTAGAATAACCGTTAAACAGTGCCAACCAGCACTATCATCAAGATAGACGAGCTTATGGCAGTCAGAGATTCCAGTTATTGTTTTCATGAAACTAATTAACGTGAGTTCGACATAAGGATACTAAAAACGATTCAATTGATTGGTGTCTACGAAAGTGGTTTTGAGGCTGGTTTTCTTTTCTGTAAAGTTGTTAGCAATTAATGCTGAGAATAAATTTGTCATAAAGTTTTTTGAACTTCGATGTCTGGAGTGTTCGATCTGGAAGATATTTTTTAAGCTTGTCGATAAAGCCTTTCATCTGCACAGGTTTTCAATCATCGGTATTGCCGCCAGAAAGCATAAAATCAACCACATGACCGCTGTCGCTGGTAATCAGGTGCAGTTAAAAACCATAAAACCACTCAATCGAACACTGCCCGCGGCCAGCCCGTCAAAGACTTTGTGGGAATGGATCCGGCGGTTATGGCACACGCGAAGTGGCGTGGAGTCGAGAAAACTGATGCCTGTGCATGGCCCGGTTGCTCTGGTT
>SLPZ01000262.1 GCA_007131725.1 Balneolaceae bacterium | reverse complement strand
GTTTACAATGATGAAGTGATGGGCTATTCCGGCGAGTTCTATCTCTTTATGTGGGGGCGGCGATTTCTGGATAAAAAAGACACCGAAATCCTGAAGAATATCCGGGATAACAATATCCTGTCATCGGTAACCTCAAACATGATGGCATTTGCGCTGGTAGGTGTACTGGTTTTTGCAGGCATTATCAATATCGACGATTTGGTTGATGATGTGAACCTGATTTATCTGGCAACGGGTGTTGTCATCTTTATCGTTTTTATTGTGCTTTTTGTACAGTTCCGCAGGTATCTTTTTGCCTTGTCGTTAAAAAAATCGGCCATTGTTTTTTCTATTTATCTGTTTCGATTTATGATACACCACGGGCTTTTGATTGTTCAGTGGGCAGTTGTGATTCCTGACACACCTCTTTCCATCTGGTTCACATTTCTGGCCATTATCATTGTGGTAAACCGAATTCCGTTCATTCCCAGCCGTGACCTGGTTTTTATGTGGGCGGGTATCGAACTTTCAAGAGCACTTAATATGGCAACGGCCGCCGTTGCAGGGATGCTGCTGGTTTCCAGTGCACTTCGGAAGTGTTCAAACCTGGTTCTGTTTATGCTGATAACTTACTACTCAAAAGACCCGGAAATCCAAAAAATGAGAGAGAGGGGGATTTATAAATTTGATGGCGGAAGGGGTGATGTCGATGAAGAAAAAGTGAATCAGTAGCAGGATATAGAATAATGCACTTGAATCAAAAATAAAACCGATAAAGAAGTTTCAGATTCATACCTGGTTCCGGCATTATGGATTTGATGCGAGAAAGATGGTTTCTATACTCCGTGTTTGCAATATTTTCGAAGTTTAGTGAAAAGGTGTGAAGATATTTTCCAGAACTAAAATGATATTGTCCATAAAGGTCAAAAAGAACATATCCATCGGTTGGTTCTTCAAATATGTCGATCCGATTTTGACTTGCTGCCATTCTTGATGCAGCTCCCAGTGTTAAATTTGAGTTTCTCCATTCAAGATACATTCGGGCTGTGAGCGGAGGAATCATCGGCACTCCTTCTTCAGACCTGTCAAATCGGGCAATTGGAAAAGAGCGACTATCGGAAATGAAATCTGCCCTGACATAACTTGCAGACCCTCCAGTTGTCCATTGGTTAGACAAATCATATTTTAGATTCATCTCTATTCCAGTCATTAATACTTGCTGTTCCATAAAAATGAACGTATTCAAGTCGTCTCGCCTTGTTGCACGCTGATTAGAATCTCTTGGGAAAATGTAGTTATCCATCTGGTTCCGAAACAGAGCTATATGAAAATGAATTGGATTTATATCTGTTGTAAAAAATAATTCACTACCCCATCCTCGTTCAGCACGCAGATCTGGATTCCCTTTCTCATAGGAGAAATTTGCCAGATGGGGACCCTCAGAAAATAATTCTTCGATGCCAGGAGCACGGAATGTTCTTGTTATTGTACTCCCGATTTTTATATTGGAACCAATGAAATATGCAGCTCTGGCCGAACCAGAAAAACCACTAAACGTTCGTTCTCTGATGTGTCCTATCAAAAAAGAGTTCCGTTCCTCACTGGGGGTTACCTGGCGAACATCGAACCGAAGAGCTCCCTGGAGGTTCCAATTACCCAGGTTAGTCTCTTGAAAAGTGTAGGCTGCAATTGCCTTTTCGATTGTTTCCGGTGTTTCAGAAAAAGCACCAGATGCATAATCGCGATGTTCACCCCAAATGCCTAAAAGGCCTTTTTCAATGATCGACCATTCTTTGTGGTGGAGATGTATTTTAGTATTGGTGGTTATTACACCAAATTCTGAGCCTACAATTCTTCGATCTGTCTCAAACGTGGGCTTTTCCAGTTCTTCGTGTTTATAGTAGGAGTATGTTGCATCCAGATCAAGCCTGTCAAGAAAACTGCCCGGCATATCAAAACGTCCTCTTAATTCGGTATATCTTCTGAACATCTCAATATCCACACCGTTTGGATGAGCATCGGCAATGCCAATTCCTCCCGGCACTCCATATTTGGTGTCCATCAAATTTCCTGAGACACCAAGCATTCCCCAGGATCGGATATAACTTAGTCCCATTGAGCCATTATAGGTTGTTATACCGGTGTTTTCAAGTGTTCCGGTCGGAGTTCCAATATCCCGGCTTTCGCGAAAGCTACCATCAATTCGAAAAGCAAAATTGTTGAGTAATGGGCCATATGTCCGCATACCTGCAGCGTAGCCTGTGTTTACTGTCTCAGCCTGAGTACTTCCACTCATGTGAATGTGATCTGGCATATCTCGGGGAATCTGCCCTCTTATCACGTTGATAACACCGCCCATTGTGTTGGAGCCGTAGGTGAGTGCAGATGGGCCACGAATCAGTTCTATATGCTCTGCAGTCATCGGTTCAATGGCAAGAGCATGATCTGCGGCAGTTGCGGAAAGATCACCGGTTCTTCCGCCATCTTCCAGTATCAGCAGCCGGTCGCCTCCAAGCCCTCTTAATACCGGACGAGCCGGGGCCGGGCCCATGCTTCTCTGTGCAAGTCCGGGTTCTTCATGCAGAGTTTCAGCAATTGTTCGGCCCAATTGCTGACGTAGGGTGCGGCCTGTCATTACCCGTTCAATATTTGTGGTTTGATCGTCTCTAATATAATCTGCAGTAACCTGAATTTCATCGCCTCGTATCGTTCTGGAGTAGAGCCGTATAGAAACTTCAACCGTATCGTTTGGAATTACCTCTACACTTGCAAAACCCGGTTCGTAACCAATGTGTTGAGCGCGAAGGATCTGTGTGCCAGAAGAAACATTACGGAAAATAAAATCACCATCGGCATGGCTAACAGCTCCCCGGTCGGTTCCTTCAATCATAATGGAGCCGTTGCTCACTGGTTCATTGGTTTCAGTGTCTAATAAATATCCCTTAATAACTCCCCGGTCAGATTCATCTGCCGGCGGCTCAGTGTCTGCAAGAAGCAACTGGGGATATGATAAAGAAACCAGTAGCAATAGTGCTGAAAAGAGTATAAAAATATTTTGCAGCTTAATATTCATGGGATGTATTTAAAAAATCACAACTGTATTATAACATAGCTTCACTTCGCTGGCTCCGTTGAGGGTATAGATAAATCAACGGAAAAATAGAAGAAAGATGTCAGATCTCCTGATAAATTTTGAAAAATCAATCCATTTCGATGTAAATGGGAAGAGGCCGAGGTGTAAGGTCAGCATGGTCAATGTGGAATAGGTTGATTCTCAAATCAGTGCGTCCTTCTGAAAGCAGCTCGAATGAGAATTTCCATGTCTCTTCATTCATATCATAAATATCAGTGAAGTTTCGTTCTTCTACAGGTTTTACATCACTGGTATTTGCATATTTATATCTGAACTCGAGGTTCCACTCTCCGAAAAGGCCTGCTGTGCCTCCCTCTTCTTCATTAAGTTGTGGAAGATCAAAGACCACTTCATTGCGGTCAATCCAGCGTATGGTAATTTCTTCTGTAATATTATCAACAGCATCTGTACTTGAGAAAAACAATCCGTCTCCATTATGCATATAACCCGGTGTTTCATCATCTGAGCCGTGCTTAACATATTGTGGAAAGTTGCCGTTAGGGTCAAGAGTGTACTCTCGTAAAAAGTATCTGACAAGAATCTCTCCGTCAATCTCGAGCTGAAATCCGAATGCTTCGGCATGTTCACCAAATTCATCAGAGCTTGCAGGGTTGTCTTCGCATGAAATTACCACAAAAGCTGTCAGAATAAGTACAAGTAACAGTTTGATTGAACGGTTTAAATAACACATGGTTAATTTATGGGTTGATTGAAAAATGTATTTTAAAGAATAAGAATCCGGCAGTGGTCAAACTGCCGGAATCGGATAATGATTTGGGGTACAAAATAAAATTGAGTTACAATTATCTTTGCCGTTCAAACCGGTTGTGTGGGTATAAACCATCTTCAGCAAGTTCATAATCATCTATGGTGACTGGCATTGCTGAACTTGCTTCAAAAATAGTTTCATCATCGGTTGCGCAATTTCGGATTTGATCAACTCTGTGATTTTCTCCGGAAACACTTTCAATAGAAATAACATCTTCGCATCGATCAAGACGCAGGGTCATGCCGGCAGTCCCTACACGATCGGCTCGCAGGTGAAAACCCCAGGACTGATCGCTTCCGTGCTGCTCAATATTGGAACCGCGCGAATCATTTGGTTGATCCCATGAAACATTCATTCGATAATGTCCATCTGGATTGATTTCATCAGCAGAAACGTCGCCGCTGGCTCCGGATACCCGCTCTTGAGGCAGTTCAACAATTTCACCATCATCCATGATGAAACGAACAAAAATGGAAGGAGTGAAGTATCTTCTTCCCCCGATTTCCTCTTCATCAGCAGATGTTCTGGTGAGATTGCCACCATTGTAAGTATCGCTGAGCATAAATGTATTGTTAAAAACATACTCTTCTACTGCGGCTGCATCGTTAAAAGTATACGACCCGTTTTGATATCTCACGATTTCAACACCTTCAATTTCAATGACAAATCCTACAACCTCAGGATCGGCATCAGGATCCGTCCCGGTTGAACTGTCACTACAAGCCGTAAAAAATGCGGCTGAAGTTAATATGGATAAAATTAGTATTAGTAGTTGCTTAGTATAAATTTTCATAGCTATAACTTTATTATTTTTAATGAATTAATAGTTGGAATGGTTTATAAATGCCCGGGTCTTTAAACTTTAAAAAGTCTGATCTGGGCGGCACCCTGATAGCTCTGCCTCAGGGTATTTCGTTATAATCTTTTCAGGTTTAAAATTGTTTAATTGAGTTACAGCTTGTTACCACAGGTTTCACAGTTTATCATGTGATCTGTGCGAAGATGAAAATTTAAGTGGTAAAAGCTGTGTAACTGAAAAGATAAGTGATCAAACAACAGCGGGAGGAGAGCGGCCTTCCTGAAATTTATTATAAGGCTGGTTGGCGTGTTCGGTTTTCTCCGAAAAGAGACTCAGTTCTGGAGTATCCTTATAAAAAGATTGGGTATAAGCTTCGGGGTTGAAATTGACTACTGATCCGCAAATAACACAGTGCAATTCTTCATCAACCGAAACATAGTTCGCTCCGGCATCATGAAACTCATGGATATGAACATGTGTATTTGATATAGTAATCCCGAAAGCGATGATTACTGCAAATAAAGCTGATATGTTCGGGTTACTCTTTTTGATCATGTGATACTTACTTGGATGTGTAGAATATATACACTAAGCCTGTACATCTTCAAGTAACAACTAAATTAAATTTTGTAAATCAGATTGAAAACGAATGACACAAAAATATATTCTGGCAAGTTAAGTATTAACAGATTTTTAAAATTATGGTAAGTTTCTGTTGGTAGAAGTAAACTATGAAAGGCTGAAAAACTGTGTATGCATATGCACTCACTCTATGCGTTTTTGTTCATTAGCAGCCTTTTAGTCTTTTGATGAACAAGAAGATTTCAGTCAAACCAGCTTCTCAGGACAGTTTCTCTAAAAGTACTTGTTTATCGAATTTGGAAGCGGGATATTTCTTGAATTGTGCTTCGGTTTGACGGACGGGATATGTCCTGATCGGTGCACATATTCAAGTTTGGAGTAATACGGGTATCAAACCGGATTTTTGTCAATAATTTTGGAACAAAACAATCCGGTTTAGAGTACTCATTCTCTGTATTACTAATGCTCTCAAATTCATTAAATATATTAACTAACATTTTTCATGTATACCGGATTTAAACACCTGCACTCATTTTTAGCTTATGTTTTATTGGCGGCGCTTATTATTTGTATCATCTATGTCATCGTCCAGTTTATCCAGAAAAAAAGGTTCAGTGATAAAGTCAGGAAAGTTGCTTTGGCCGGATTTATTGTGGCCCATTTACAGCTTTTGATCGGCCTGGTTTTATATGTTATATCACCGCTCGGCTTAACCAGTTTGTCGGCAGAAGCCATGCAGGATTCAATCATGCGGCTCTACACACTGGAACATCCTCTCACCATGATTATTGGTATCGTGCTTATAACCATCGGTTACATCAAGGCAAAAAAACCGGGTGATGATGCAAGGCGTTTTAAAACAATTATTCTGTATTATACCCTGGGCATCGCGTTAATCTTATTGCGCATACCATGGAATGCCTGGCCATAAAATCTACGATGCACCCGGGAATTTATCTTTGATGATCAAAACTATTGGCCAGATCAGCTCAATTATTTTCTATGAAAGATTTTGTTTTACAGAACCATCTGTCTGCTTTTTTCATAATTCCTCTCATTTTATTTTTTATACTCTCCGGCTGCGATCAGCCCACTGAGGATCGGGTTCGATACACCATACCTGAACAGCCAGAACTTGCCACAGGCTACACACCAAAACCCGGCTGGGCAACATCAGAATTTGCCGTTGCGGCGGCTCATCCTCTTGCAGTAGATGCAGGATATCAAATCATTAAAGCGGGCGGGTCTGCCGTGGATGCAGCCATTGCCGTTCAGCTTGTTTTAGGGCTTGTTGAGCCACAGTCGAGCGGAATTGGGGGCGGTGCTTTTTTGCTTTTTTGGGATGGTGAGGGAGTTCATGCATATAACGGCCGTGAAACGGCGCCATCCGCAGCCGATAAAAACCTTTTTCTTGATGAGGATGGCGAGCCACTTTCTCACAGGGTGGCCGTTCGCAGCGGATTGTCGGTTGGAGTACCCGGTACACTTGCACTATTAAAAACCGCGCATGATCAGCACGGCGCACTATCCTGGGAAGAACTTTTTGAACCGGCCATCATACTGGCTGAACAGGGATTTAACATCACGCCGAGGCTTCACCGGCTTCTTGATGAGGATGATGCCCTGATTAACGACGAAATTGCCCGAAATTTATACTACGATGAAAATGGAAGTGCGCACCCTGTGGGTTATAACCTGAAGAATCCTGCCTATGCTGAAATTCTGCGAAATGTTGCTGAACAGGGAATAGCAGCTTTCTATGAAGGTGAAACGGCAGAGGATATTGTCCGGCGGATACAAAACCACGAAAGGCCCGGCCTGATGCATACAAACGATCTTGCCGCATACGCCAGGCTTGATTTGCGGACTGAAGCCTTGTGCAACGATTGGCTGGAATACGAAATTTGCGGCTTTCCACCGCCATCCTCGGGCCATCTGGCCATGATGCAGATTCTCGGAATTATGGAGCATTTGGATGAACCTGAAATCTCGCTTCAGGACTCAATCCCAACGGCAGAATGGCTTCACGGATTTCTGGAAGCCTCCAAGCTTGCCTTCGCTGACCGGAATCTCTTTGTAGCCGATCCAGACTATGTGGAAGCGCCGGGCGGCGATTGGCAGAGCCTTCTGAACCGGGATTATCTTGCACAAAGGGCTTCTCTGATTGGAGATAAATCCATGGGTGTAGCTGAGCCGGGAAATCCGGGAGATTTTCACCCGGAGTTTGGTGTGCAGGTGAACCAGCCGGAAAGGGGAACCAGCCACATCAGTATTGTTGACAGAGAGGGAAATGCGGTCAGTATGACCACTACGATTGAGAGTGGATTTGGCAGCCGAATAATGAGCGATGGCGGCACCGATTTGAAGGGAGGATTTTTATTGAACAATGAACTGACAGACTTTTCCCGTAATCCCATCGATGAAGACGGCAATTTGATTGCCAACCGTGTTGAGCCGGGAAAACGACCCCGTTCGAGTATGACACCCACACTGGTTTTTGACCGTGAAACCGGGGAATTTATAGCAACAGCAGGATCGCCGGGGGGAGCTGCTATCATTCACTACACAGCCAAAACGCTGATAGGAATGCTTCAGTGGGGCCTGAACGCCCAGGAAGCGATTGATTTACCCAACTTTGCCAATTTTAACGGGCCGTCACTGCTTGAGGAGAATCGGTTTCCTTCAAGCATCTCAGAAGAACTCGAAAACTTAGGGCATGAAGTAATAATACAGCCACTAACAAGCGGCATCCATGCCATACAGGTAACCGAAGATGGCTATTTTGGCGGTGCAGACCCCAGGAGAGAAGGTGTGGTAATGGGCGAGTGATTATTTGATAGTTCTGTTCAAGGCAATAAAATATGTACCAGGTAAAGCCTGATAGTTACTTTTTGCATCTTGCCGGGTTCTTTTTTCGTAAGTTGTCACATCCAAATACGAAGCTATTGTTATGTCAATCTTAATTTGATAAAGACTTCCGAAGTCTTTCGAATTTATGATAAATCATTGGCTAATTTAATTTATCAAACCTTTTGGAATTGTTGATGCAGACTTCGGAAGTCTCAAATATCCGACTTTCTATCGTTGACACTTTACTAACCTAAATATTTTTAAACATGGGATTTTTTGAATTTTTACTGCTGCTCTTAATTGCCGGAATATGCGGTTCAATCGGCCAGTCGATAGCCGGATATTCTCGCGGGGGATGTGTCGTCTCAATTGTTGTTGGCTTTATCGGGGCGCTGCTGGGGTCGTGGCTCAGTGAGCAGCTTGGGCTGCCGGAGCTATTCAACGTAACCGTAGGAGGCAGCACATTTCCGATTATCTGGTCAATCATCGGATCGGTGATATTTGTGGTAATCGTTGGACTTCTGACCCAAAGAAAATAAGCGGAATATTTCAGGTAAGTGCCTGAATTTCTTTCAGTTTATTTACTGCACGTTCATTCAGATTGGTGAACACTTCCTCCGGGATTTCACCAACGGTGTATTTCATTCTCAGCCAGACGATGTAGGTGGCCATCACGTCCTCATGACAATAATTTTCAATTTTTCCCAACTCACCGTTTCTGTACATCTCCAGTACTTCGTTGCCTTCGGCGGTCTGTTTAAAGGGCACGTCGATCAATTGGCCAAGGTGTTTCAGTTTGGGATATGAACTGGCTCCGTAATTGCTGAATTCATCCATCAGGTCGATGTTTGACTTGCTGAACCGGTAACGAATGTCGTAGTGATTGAGCCGGAGAGGCATCTGCAAGTTGTGTTTCATGGATCGGTAGGTGAGAAGCGGCAGATCAAATCCTCGCCCGTTGTGATGAATCAAGCCGAAATCTTTGTAAGTCAGAAGCGCATCGAAAAGTGCAGTCAGGCCCTCAGCCTCGTCTTCGCCGTGCCAGGCAGTTTTTTGTGCCGGTTTCCCCGAATTTTCAATCCAGAGGCCAACCCAGGAAATCATCCGGTGGTACATGGGCGGCAAAAAGCCCGACTGATTTCGCGCAAGCTCCTCGCTCGCTTTAAGCAGCAGGTCATCCTCTGAGCTCTCATGATCGTTCATTACTCTTCTGATAAAATCGAAATCGGGGATGGTTTCCACATCAAAAACAAAAAGCATGGTACGAGTGTGTTGGTTTATGTGGGTTGAGATCAAATTTGTTGATCTTTTGGTTGAAGTTTTACGCACTCAATTTGGTTGATGCGCGCATAACCTGCAAGAATAATTTCATTTTCAGGGTTGAAGTTGCTCAGATTTACGTTCTCCGGATAAATCCGCAAGAAACTGTTTTCGAAAATTCTTTTCATCAGTTTCCAGGGCTAAGAGATGCATCGTTTTCGTGATGGTGGCTTCCATTGTCATTTCACCAGCACTGAGAGCTCCCAGTGTTTTCACGGCTTTACCGCTTGCATACTGATCCAGGTCAACAGAATCATAGGCTGCCTGGGAGGTGATGATAACATGACAACCGGAGTTCCGGCACTTTTCAACAAACGGAAGCAGGCTGTATCGCCCCTTGATCGGCATATTTCCAATGCCAAAAGCTTCAAAAATAACGGCTTTGGTACGGCTTACATCCAGGCAATCCAGCATTTCAGGGTTCAGCCCAGGATGGATTCTGATCACATGAAGTGCGTCATCAAACAGCGGTACACATTCAACAGAATCTCCTGTATGTGGGAGAATTTTGTCTGAGAGTTTAATTTTTATTCCAATTTCTGCCAGTTTCGGAAAATTCGGGGAAGCAAAAGCATTAAAATCGTCAATACTCATTTTAGTGCTTCGATTGCCCCGGTACAGGTGGTCGTTAAAACAGACAGCTACCTCGGGAATGGGACAGGTGGCCAGTTCAACGGCATTCACCAGGTTCCGCCGTGCATCACTCCTGATTTCACTCATGGGCACCTGGCTGCCCGTCATTATCACAGGTTTACTCAGGTTTTTCAGCGCAAAGGAGAGGGCCGAGGCCGTGTAGGCCATGGTGTCTGTGCCGTGCAAAATTACAAAACCGTCAAAAAAATTAATTTTACGATAGATTTTTTCACTCAATACTTTCCAGTGCTCAGGATTGATGTCGGAGCTGTCTTCAAAAAAAACATTCTCAATCTCGATGTGTGCAATCTGCTGCAATTCTGGCATCTCTTTGTACAAAACACCGCTCCATTTTTTTGGATCGAGCTGGGTGCCGTCCTTGTCAAAATGCATTGCAATGGTGCCGCCGGTTTGTAAAAGCAGGATTTTTTTCATGTTTAATCAGAGATCAACAGAATTTGGGATTAAAAACAACAGAAACTTCAGGTTTTTTAAAAATAAGTTATGATTTTATTTGATGGTTTTTCATTTTTAATGATTGGAAAGAATTTATTGCTGCGGGGAACTTTGAAACAACCCGGCTTTGGCATCTGAAAGCTGTAAAAGTTTTATGAATTTGCCGAAAAAGCCATCAAAAAAGTAGAAAAGATCCTGGCTGCATGTTAGTTTGAGAAACCTGCTTAAAAACAAGGGTTGCATCGTTGAAATATTCCGATAGTGAGATTATCTACAGGCAGCCCGGTTCTCGAACATTGTTAATTAGAACAAGATCACAGATCTTTTTGAAAAATAAAATTGTGGAGATGCAATGAAAACATATGAGTCAGAAAATATTAGAAACGTTGCCCTGCTGGGGCATTCAGGTTCTGGAAAAACAACCCTTGCTGAAACGATGGTTTTTGAATCAGGAACATCGAGAAAGCGAGGAACAATTGAAGCAAAAAATACACTCTCGGACCATAACGAAATAGAAAAAGATAAACAGAAATCGGTGTATGGCTCACTGCTCCATCTCGATTGGAGAGGCACCAAAGTAAACCTTCTGGATACACCGGGATCAAGCGATTTTTACGGGCAGGTATCCGAAGCGTTTTCAGTAGCCGATACGGCCATGTTTGTGCTCAACAGCGAATCCGGAGTTGAAATTGGCACAGAATTTTTCTGGGGCAAAGCAGAAAAAGAAGGCATTCCTTCTCTTTTGATCGTTAACAAACTGGATAGTGAAAATTCCAACTTCCAGAATGCCGTGGATATGGCCAAAGAGCGTTTTGGCCGCGGAGTGGTTGTTGTGCAATATCCGTACAATGAAGGAGAAGATTTTCATGCAATTATTGATGTACTGAAAATGACGATGTATGAATTTCCGGAAGACGGCGGCCGCCCTGATAAGCTCCCTATTCCCGAATCGCAGCGTGCACAGGCCGATTTGCTGCACAATGAACTGGTTGAAGCCATTGCCGAAAACGATGAAACCCTGCTGGATCTTTATTTCGAAAATGGCGAGCTGGACGAATACCAGATGATTAACGGATTGCAGATGAGCATCGACAAGCGGGAAATTTTCCCTCTGTTTTGTGCCTGTGCATCAAGAAACATGGGTACAGGCCGGATTCTTGGATTCCTTGGCAATGTAGCTCCTTCACCCTTAACGCGAAAAATGACGCTGACCAACGGCGAAAAATATAAAATTGACCAGGATTCGTCGCCTTCATTTTTTGTATTCCGCACATCATCGGAAGCACATGTGGGTGATCTTACCTATCTGAAAGTTACCGGAGGCAGCATCAAATCCGGAATGGACCTGGTGAACCGCCGTACGGACGAAAGCCTTCGCCTCGGAACGCTTTACATCAACCAGGGCGGCAAAAGAATTGAAGTTGAAGAGGTGAAAACAGGCGACCTTGCCGTAGCTGTAAAATTGAAGGATCTGATTCCCGGTGATACTGTCACGGGAAAAGGAAAGGATCTGGAGTTTGAGAATATCAACTATCCCAACACCACCATGCGTGTTGCCCTGAAACTGAAGCGTGAAGGAGATGAAGACAAGCTGGGTACTGCACTGAACCAGATCCAAAAAGAAGATCCTTCGGCGAGAGTTGAATACAGCCAGGAACTGCAGCAAACCATTCTGCACGGTCTTGGTGAGGAACACCTCAACGTGATTCTCTATCAGTTAAAGGAGAAGTATAAGCTGGATGTTGAATTCATCAAACCGAGAATTCCCTACCGTGAGACTATCACAAAACGTGTTGATTCCCGATACAGGCATAAAAAACAGAGTGGCGGAGCCGGGCAGTTTGCTGAGGTTTATTTATCCATAGAACCCTGGCAGGAAGGCATGCCTGAGCGTGATGATCTGAATGTGCGCGATGTTCAGGAAATAGACCTTGAGTGGGGTGGCAAACTCGTATTCCAGAATTGTATTGTTGGCGGGGTTATTGATAACCGCTTTATGCCGGCAATCATGAAAGGGCTGATGGAAAAAATGTCTAACGGGCCGCTGAGTGGCTGCCGTGCGAGGGATATACGCGTGTCGGTTTACGACGGCTCGATGCACTCGGTAGACTCAAACGAGGCAGCCTTTAAAACAGCTTCACTCATGGCATTTAAAGACGGCTTTTTGAAAGCAAACCCGCAGCTATTGGAGCCCATTTATGAGATTGAGGTGACACTCCCGGCTGCATACATGGGAGATGTAATGAGTGATTTGAGTTCACGTCGCGGCCAGATTCTGGGTATGGATGCAGAAGGTTCCATCCAGAAAATCAAGGCAATTGTGCCGCTTGCTGAGCTTGATCAATACACCACCCGCCTCAAATCCATGACACAGGGAACGGCCACATTTACCCGAAACTTCCACGAATATGCACCGGTTCCGCCGGATATTCAGAAGAGGGTGATTGAAGAAACCCTTGCAAGGGAAGAGGAATAAGCTCAGTTTCAAAATCAATCTGATTTCAGCTGCTGTCCGATTTATCGGGATGCCGGGCAGGGCTGAGATCAGAATCTTACAAGGAAAATAACATCAAGATCAGAGGAGTCTGCCATGGGAAAAAATCAAAGAATGAATGTAATTATTATTGGAGCTGCCGGTAGAGATTTTCATAATTTCAATACCTGCTACAGAGACAACAAACACTATAACGTGGTTGCCTTTACAGCCGCACAGATACCCGATATTGAGGGGCGTAAATATCCTGCAGAACTTTCCGGCGAACTGTACCCGGACGGAATTCCGATCTATGCACAGGGTGACCTTTCGAACCTGATCAAAAAACTGGATGTGGATCTCTGCGCATTTTCATACAGTGATGTTTCCTATCAGGAGGTAATGAGCGTAGCGGCAGAGGTTAATACAGCCGGAGCGAATTTTCTGCTGATTGGAGGAAAGAACAGCATGATTAAAAGTTCGAAGCCGGTTATTGCTGTAGGGGCCGTAAGAACCGGGGGAGGGAAAAGCCAGACTTCCCGGCGTATAATTGAAATTTTAATGGATCAGGGATTGAAGGTTGTGGCAATCCGGCACCCGATGCCTTATGGTGATATTGCCCGGCAGAAAGTGCAGCGGTTTGCTGAGATCGAAGATCTTGACCGTCACGAATGCACCATCGAAGAGATGGAAGAGTATGAACCTCACATCCGCCGGGGTAATGTTATTTATTCCGGAGTTGATTATGAAGCCATCCTTCATGAAGCAGAAAAAGAAGCCGATGTAATAGTCTGGGATGGCGGAAATAACGACTTCCCGTTCTATGAACCCGATTTGATGATCACCATCGCCGATCCGCACCGTGCCGGGCATGAACTGAATTATTACCCGGGTGAAACCACACTCAGGATGGCTGACGTTGTGCTGATTAACAAGATTGACAGTGCGGCACCTGATGGAATTGAAACTGTCCGCAAGAATATTGAAAAGGTGAACCCGGATGCAATAGTAGTTGATGGAGCCTCGCCTATTTCGGTGGACAACCCGGAAGATATAAAAGGGAAAAGAGTTCTTGTTGTGGAAGATGGACCCACTCTCACACACGGAAATATGACATTTGGAGCGGGGACCCTGGCAGCCAGGAAATTTGGCGCATCAGAGATTGTGGATCCGCGCCCGTTTGCAGAGAAACGAATCAAGCATACTTTTGAAATTTATCCTGAAATAGGGACGGTTCTCCCTGCCATGGGTTACGGAAAAGAGCAGATGGCCGACCTTGAGGCAACCATCAATAATGCGGATTGTGATTCTGTAATAATCGGTACGCCGATTGATCTGACCCGCATCATCAACATCAACAAACCAACTGTACGGGTAGAATATTACCTGCAGGAGATTGGCAGGCCAAACCTGACAGATATTTTAAGTGACTTTCTTAAGGAAAAGAGCATCAATCGGTAGTAAGAATCAGAAACGGAAATAAACGAAGATTCGTCCAAAGTTTTTGCTGTCTTTATCAATCCGGTGATATTTCTCTTTGATATGTTTCTGCTCCAGGAATTTCAGCACTCGTTTTTTTAGCTGGCCTGATCCTTTGCCTGGAATTATCTCAACAGTTTTGATTTTCTTTTCAATGGCTTCATCGATGATGTTATTCAATTCACGGTCGATCAAATCGCCTTTGTTGTAAATATCGTGCAGATCAAGTTTTAGTTTTGCCATAATATCCGAGGATGTTTTAATGTACAACGGGCAGTTTACTCTACGAAGTTTTATACGTAGTTGAGCCTGCCCGTTACTTACCATTTCAGTTAACCTGAAAAATCGCAGCTATCGAAACCGGGAGTAAGGTTGATTCAGGCTTTTAATGTGGTTCAGAGTTTTTCCCGGCCGGACAAGCTGTCCGGCGTACGTACAACGGGAAGTTTACTCAACGAAGTTTTACACGTAGTTGAGCCTGCCCGTTACTTACCAATTTGGTTAATCTGAAAGATCACAACTATCGAAACCGTAGAATGATTGATTCAGCTTTTAACATTTCTTTCAAAATTATCCTCATGACTTCAAAGATTTATGAAAGAAGTTGGTCGGATGTAGTCACAATCACGCCTTTCTCTTTCATCTCTTTCCATGCTTGTTCAAGAGAGCCATCAAGGTCAATTCCGGCAACGGCATCTTCAACAATGTGCATGTTAAATCCCTCATCAATGCCATCAATCACTGACCATTTCACACAAAAATCGGTGGCGAGGCCTACCGCATAGAGATCGGTAATGCCGCGCTCCTTGAGGTATCCGGCCAAACCGGTGGTGGTTTTATGGTCGTTTTCGAAGAAAGTTGAATAGGAGTCGATCTCTCTTCTGAAGCCTTTTCGAATAATAACCTGGGTTTTATCCGTTTTTAAATCGGGATGGAAATCGGCTCCTTTCGTTCCCTGCACGCAGTGGTCAGGCCAGAGCACCTGGGTTCCATACTTCATTTCTACAACATCATAAAGATTTTTTTCGGGATGAGAAGAGGCAAAAGACGAATGATTTTTCGGATGCCAGTCCTGCGTTTGAATGATTGCATCAAAATGGTCAATTAAACGATTAATGACCGGTACAACTTTGTCACCATCCGGCACGGCAAGTGCGCCTCCAGGACAAAAATCATTTTGAACATCTACAATTAAGAGAGCTTTCATAATGCTAAGATTTTAATAAAGTTAAAAGGTTATCTCTTGTTTCCATCAGCCTGATGCTGATTCCGACTTTATAAATATGCGGGTTGTCAAAACGTTTATATTCCGGGTTTAGTTGGTTAAATCGTTTCTTCTTGTATTTAACGATTTCATCCACAGGAGGCATTTCAAATACAACTTCACCGTTTTTAATTACCGGCTCCAGCAGCTCCTCAAATTTCATGTCATTCACAGAGCTTTTTTTAGCCGGAAAAGTAGGATGATGCATCCTTTCAAGAAATTTTTCTTCGTCCATTAAAATTGCATCTCCCCAGAAAGTGCCATCGTTATTCAGATAGCGGTAGATTTTTTTATTTCCGGGCAGAGTAATTTTTTCGATGTTTTCAGAAACCTTCAGAGTCGGTTTCCCTTTTACAGAGCTCAGTTTATATACACCATCCAGAGCAGGTGATTTATCTCCTGTTACAAGGCGTGTTCCAACACCAAAAATATCAATTGGTGCATTTTGATTTCGTAAACTGGCAATAACCCGTTCATCGAGCTGGTTTGAAGCCGCGATTTTCACATATTCGAGCCCTGCATTATCGAGCATGGCACGCGCCTGTTTGGAAAAGTAGGCAAGATCGCCGCTGTCCAGCCGGATGCCTTTCAGTTTGCAGCCTTTTTCCTCAAGTTCTTTAGCCACTTTTATGGCATTGGGCAGGCCGCTTTCGAGCGTGTCGTACGTATCAACGAGCAGATGCGCCGAATTCGGAAAATACTTGCAGTAGGTTCTGAAAGATTCAAGCTCACTGTCGAAGGCCTGAATCCATGAATGGGCCATAGTACCACCGGCCGGGATTGAAAACCGCTGGGCTGAATAAACATTCGAAGTTCCGTCCAGCCCGCCAATCATGGCTGCTCTTGTTGCATGAATTCCGGCAAGGCCCTGGGCTCTTCTAAGGCCAAAATCGAGCACTTCAGAGTTTTCGCCGGCAGCAAATTTAATGCGGCACGCTTTGGTGGCAATCAGCGACTGAAAATTTAAAATATTCAGCAGCAGCGTTTCTATTAACTGGGTTTCGAGCAAACTGCCTTCCACTCTTACAATCGGTTCGCCCGGAAATACAATTTCTCCCTCCTTTACAGAATAAATATTCCCCGTGAACTGAAAGGTTTTGAGATAGTGAATGAATTCATCCGAAAAGCCTTCTTTTACAAGATATTCAATTTCCTCTTCGCTAAACCTGAAATGCTTTATGGTTTCGATGAGTTCTTTAAGTCCGGCAAAAATTACATAACCGCCATCAAACGGAACTTTTCTGAAAAAATAGTCGAAAGTGGCCGTGTGCTGATGCATCCCCGAAAGGTAATAGCCCTGGGCCATAGTGAGTTCATAATAATCGGTAAATGATGCTGGATGATCTATATACATGTTTGTCGCAAAATGGGTTATGAATTATATCCAAAAATAATGAAAGGCCTTGTAAATCTAAACTGAATGCGGAAAGGATCAAACTTTGCTATCAAAAATCATTTCTTGAAAATTATTTCGTTAAAGCAAAACTAATATTCAAGAAGGCTTCTGATTTTGCATATATTTGAGCGTATTAAACATCACACAGAATACAATCGGTTGAAGACGTTTTTTTACTTTTTATCAGCAATATTTTTACTGCTGCTTTTAAAAAACTGCGCAACTCCGGTAACCCCGACAGGAGGGGAGCCCGACCGCACAGGGCCGCAGGTTGTGAGTACGTATCCGGAGAACGGAACCACCAACTTCGATGACAACGAGGTCAGTTTTACATTCGATAAATTTGTTGACCGCAATTCTTTTCGCCAGAATGTACGGATTGAACCCGATCTCGGCATCCAGTTTGAAACCAGCTTTAGCCGGCGAAGAGCCACTGTAGAATTTCAATCCCCGCTGCCCGATAATACAACAGTGGTAATTACGGTAGGCACTGATGTAACCGACACCAACCGCAACAGTATGGAACGGTCTTTCAATTTGGCGCTCTCCACTGGCGATGTGCTGGATGAAGGAACTGTTACCGCAAGGGTGCTGGATGCCGAAACCGGAAGGGGAGACAGCGGGAATAGGGTGTTTTTGTACAGGGAGCCATTCGACCTTACACAGCGCTCTATCTACGTAGCCGAAACCGACACATCCGGCCGGGTTGAATTTGGTTATATCAGCGAGGGAAAATACAAGGCATTTTGGGTGAATGATATAAACCGAAACAGAATCTGGGACCGCGACAGGGAGCAGGCGCAGCCATTTTATACCGGAATTTTCGAGATTGCACATGGCGACTCAATCGATATCGGAACACTTTATATTTCAATGCCTGATACGGTTGCCCCCAGAATTGAAGGAGTAGGCCTTCTTTCTGAAGAGCGGCTAAGGCTCCGTCTTTCTGAACCGGTTATCTGGAGGCCTGATGCAACCCTGGTTCTTACCGATACACTCGACAATGAATATACCCGGGCCTATCCGCTGTACGAATCGGAATCGGACCCCAATATTGTATATGCACAATCATTGCAGTCGCTGCCGGAAACAGAAACCTTCACTATTCGGACTGAAGGAATCACTGATGCGGCAGGAAACAGGCTGCGGGCAGATTTTTCACCTTTTACAGGATCTTCTGAACCAGACACAACGTTTTTGCGAACGGTATCTCACAATGCAGGCAGCGGTCTTTTCCCGGATGAGCCGCTCGAAATTACATACACAAAATTTATTGATGACGATGCCGTGACCGATTCTCTTCGTGTGGTTGAAGGCGACAGAATCATCGAAAACTGGCCGCATACGGAAATTGACAGGCATATTCTAAGAATCAAACCTGATGGAGTTTGGGAGAGTGGAATACGCTATCAGTTTCGTGTCTGGAATCCCTGGGAGGAGGAGCATGAACAGGTAGATCCGGAAATATGGCAGCGCAATCAGCTCGGAAGCATCGAAATTACCCTGGAAAACCACGATCCGGATATTTTGTGCCATCTCAGAATAACGGATGAAGATTTCAGCATTGAGGTGGATACTACTTTTACCGATTCCATTCTGGTGGAGAACCTTCCGCCTCTCACATACAAAGCCATCGTTTTTCAGGACAATAACGAGAATGGCAGGTGGGACCCAGGAGTGGTTGAGCCATACGAAGCCCCCGAACCTTATGCCATCCGAAGATCAATTCCCGTACGTGAAGGCTTTACATCTGAAGTGGCACTGAGCTATCAAACGGGTGAAATCAGGCCTGATGATGAGGATGAAGAAATTGAATCGGATGAGGTTGAGATTACTCCACTGATGGAAAATGATGAAATAGAAGAAGTTGATGAGGAGGAGAGTGAAGATGAAACCGAAAATGAAGAAAATGGTTCCGGTTAAAATATTTATAAACAATAACTAACAGTAAAATGATGCCCGACCAATTTGACACCTATTTTGGTGATTATGCTCTCTTTATGAGGGTTTTAATAATCCTGATTGTAACTTACCTTGTAGCCAAAATATTCAATTTTGCATACAGGCGATTTGTTGAGCGAAGTGCCAGCAAAGGAGATGAAAACCTAACCACTTATAAGTTTCTTGAACACTCCATTTCTGCTGTGGTATATATAGTGGGTATAAGTTTTGCAATATCCAAAATTCCATTTCTTGTACCTGTGGCACAATCAATACTGGGAGCGGCGGGTATTCTTGCCATTGCCGTAGGTTTTGCGGCCCAGCAGGCGCTGGGAAATGTTGTCAGCGGTGTATTTATCGTGATTTCAAAACCGTATCAAATAAACGACAGAATTTCTTTTAATGACGGCTTGCGGGGTGTTGTAGAAGATATCAGCCTGAGGCACACGGTAATCAGGAATTTTGAAAACCAGAGAATAATTATTCCGAATTCTGTAATCAGCAGCCAGATTCTCATCAATTCGAATTATGCAGATACCAAAATCTGCAGGCTGATGGATATTGGAATCAGTTATGGGTCTGATATTGACCTCGCTAAAAAGATAATGGCAGAAGAAGTAGAAAAACATCCGCTTAATATTGATGTGAGAAAAGAGGAGGATATTGAAAAAGGCACACCACGTGTTACAGTCCGCTTGCTTGAACTTTCGGATTCTGCAGTAATTATCAGAGCCTGGGCCTGGGCCACCGACCCCCCGAATGCCGCCGTAATGTATTGGGAAGTTCTGGAAAGCGTAAAGAAGCGTTTCGATAAAGAAGGAATTGTTATTCCATTCCCGCAGAGAACCGTCAGTTATCTTGATGAAGGCAATGGAGGAAAGGGAATTGGCTTTGATAAGTAAACAGAGCTCCTGACATTAGTACTTTTTTGCTTTACAATTTTCAGAGATAAATAATCAACGAGTTAAGAATCTTCAAAGAACATTTTAGGTGTTCCGAAAGCATTTTAATCCTAAAAAAAGGCAGTCCAACTGTGAATAAAGCCACTGCGGCCTTGAATTCCCGGTTCGTAAGGCGGAGTGGTGCTTTACGAATCCACAGCCACGCAGGATATGATCTATCCATGATTTGGTAACTTTTATGGCGGGGCCTTGGATTCGTTCCACTCAGCCGAAACGAACGCACCGGGAATTCACCGCCTTGATCTTTTGGTTCGTTTTGGATCAAGCCAAAATGAACAAAAATATAGCTTTACGCTTTAAAACGTTGTGCTATAATAAATTTTGTTAAAAATGTATTCGTGTTTTAATCGAAAATAGCTATAGACACGACACTACGTTTCATTCCCGACTAATTCTTCATCACGGTCTGCTTTATCGATCAACTCTCCGTCTTTCATGATCAGACGCTCTGAACGGTAGGTAATGTTGATCATCCAGTCTGCATAATCCGGAAATGTATTTCTCAGCCGGGCAAGGGCCATCTGCCGAAAATTGGTTTCAATGAGTGCCCCCTGGCCGGGCCAGAGTTTGAATTTGTAGCGAATATATCTCCAGCCACCTTTTGTGGTGTTTTGTATGCCGAACGATTCCGGTTCTTCTGTTACAATTGCCCGATGTTGTTTATACAGCGCTGAGGCAAGCGGGTTAATAATTGCAGAAACCTGTTTTTGAGTTGCCCCATCCGGTAGTTGAAAATCTACATATGCCCGGATACATCCACCCCTGAACTGACTGATAACTCCGATATTTCGGTTCGGCAGGTGCACACGCTGTCCGTGCAGGTTAATCAAAATGGTAAATCGTAATCCAACACTTTCAACACGGCCAATCTGTCCGGATACTTCAACCACATCACCAACTTTCAGCAAATTGGAGAAAATGAGTGTCAGGCCGATTACTATATCCTGCACAAATCCCTGTGAGCCAAAGCCGATGGCCAGACCGATTACCGTGGTACTGGCAAGATAGGCTCTAAGTGAGAGGTTAAACTCTTGCAGAATCAGCCCGAAGGCTAAGAAATAAATCGCAAAAGTGAGGGTGCTTTCCAATATGGTAATTACAGTAGCCGCCCGGGGATAATTTTTCACAAAATCAGAAAATCCTGCCTGTGCATTTTGCACTGGTGCAAGAAGTATGAATTGTGAAATTCTTCGAATAATTGTGACAAAAAGATGTGCACCTCCTGCAACCAATATGATCACAAGAATTCTGTATAACATGGGTGCTTCTGATAGAAATTCAGGTATGTTCATATCACTTTAATCTGATTTAAGGGGTTGATCATCGGAAGCTTGCTGATCTTCAGATGGCGAAAAATCCTGATTAACAAACACATCAGATAA
Source organism: Balneolaceae bacterium (assembly GCA_007131725.1). GTDB lineage: Bacteria > Bacteroidota > Rhodothermia > Balneolales > Balneolaceae > Rhodohalobacter. The sequence goes on along the minus strand of SLPZ01000262.1, from coordinate 21,817 downwards.
AATGGATTGTTCTATATAACTGCGCTGTCCGGATTTAACAGGTATCCTGATTAATAGGTGGATTTCCCCGGCAGCAGGCACCTGTATCGTTACCCTCGGTTCAACTGAGGGCACATCAAGGCCTTTTTGCCGGCTGATCTGCTCCATATATTTTTTCGCCTCTTTTAGAAACGGCATGCAGTGCTTGTGTGCCGATTCCAGAAATTTCGTTTTGGCAGATTTCCAGTCATCCTCGCGCTTAAATGGAACAGTAAAAACATGCAGAACATAATCGTGGGTGAAACTTTCATTAATAACCGGCTCAGAGACAAATAAAGAATTTGGAATCACTGTCATCCGTCCCGTTCGCTGATGGGTGATTTTTCCGGGGCCTACCTCCAAAATGGTAGTGGCAAGCAGATTTTGGTCAATAACATCACCCCTGAAATCTTTAATTTGTATCCGGTCGCCAATGTTAAAAGATCCGGCACCGGACTTCAGGATTGACCCCGTAACGCAGAGAATCAGCTCTTTCGTAGCAACTACAAATGCTACGGCAATCGCCACGATAGAAAGTGCAAGGGTTCTTAATTCTTCGCCCCAAATTAAGATGAGCCCTAAAACAAGGATCAGTATAAGGCCGTTTCGGGTCTGTACAATCCATCGGCGCTGTAACTCCACGGATTGAACATTTCTGGTGATATATCGGCGTATCAGAATTTTTACAATGATGATAGACAAAACCAGGATAGCTGTGCTGATCAGCAAACCGAGAATTGTACCCGATACGGCCAGCCTGTCTTCGAAACTTCCAAAGCTTTCAAACATGAGAAAATTATCTTCGATTAGATTTTTTTGATTTGAAATTTTGTTCTGATACTGTCATCCATCACCGCAAACTTCAACCCAAAACAGGATTTGCCAAACAGATTACAACTCAATTTTAAATATACAACCTAACCCGGATATCTCACCAAGAGATTTTTTCCTCAGTAATGCAAAGCACTTCGAAAGTTTTGTATCTTCTGAAATCGCTTCCAAAGACAAATAATTTGAAAAAATGACTGAAGTTAAGACAGAGAAAAAAGCCGTCAATCCATCAAATGGATCGGCACATCTAAATAAATATCAGCCAAAACATAAAATCCGGTTTGTTACGGCAGCCAGTTTGTTCGACGGCCACGATGCCAGTATTAACATCATGCGCCGTATTCTGCAGGCCACCGGAGCCGAGGTCATTCACCTTGGCCACAACCGTTCTGTACATGAAATTGTAAATTGTGCCATCCAGGAAGATGTGCAGGGAATCGCCGTCAGCTCATACCAGGGCGGGCATATGGAGTATTTCAAATACATGATTGATTTGCTTAAAGAAAATGATGCATCACACATTCATGTTTTTGGCGGCGGCGGCGGTGTGATTGTGGACGATGAAATTGAAGAGCTGCACAATTACGGAGTCTCCCGTATTTTTTCGGTTGAAGACGGCAGCAAAATGGGGCTTCAGGGGATGATCAATTTTATGATGAAAACCTGTGATTTCGATACCAATCGCCAGAGTCCGGTTGATCCCAAAGGAATTTTTAACGGGAATGTTAATGCAGTTTCCAGAACCATTTCGGCGCTCGAAAACGGCCACAAAAAAACAGCCTCATACTCCGATGGTAAGCTGGTGTTAAATGGTGATCAACCCGCAGACCTTTCTGATAAAACGGATATCCCGGTTCTTGGAATTACGGGTACCGGGGGCGCCGGAAAAAGTTCGCTTACAGATGAGATTATCCGGCGGTTCCTGACCGAATTTGAAGATTTATCAATCGGGGTGATCTCAATCGACCCATCTAAAGTACGAACGGGTGGAGCACTGCTCGGAGACCGCATCCGGATGAACAGCATCGATACGGAGCGTGTATTTATGCGCAGTATGGCCACCCGTGCCTCGAACAAATCCGTGAGTGATGCCGTCAATTCAGCAATTGCTGTTTACAAAGCTGTTGATTTTGACCTAATTATTGTGGAAACGAGTGGAATTGGCCAGAGCGGAAGTGAAATTGTGGAGTTGAGTGATATTCCCGTTTATGTGATGACACACGAGTACGGGGCGGCAACCCAGCTCGAAAAAATCAATATGCTGGACCTGGCTGATCTTGTGGTTCTCAACAAATTCGACAAGAAAGGGTCACTGGATGCGCTCCGAGATGTTCGGAAACAGATGCAGCGAAACAGGGGAGACTGGCACATCAAACCGGAAAAGATGCCCGTGTATCCCACCATTGCCTCTCAGTTTAATGATGAGGGTGTCCATCGGCTGTTTGCCGCCATTGTGAATCTTATCAATGAAAAATTTCCGGTTGATTGGGAACCGAAACTTTTTGTTAACACGGAACCTGCCGAAAATCTTCACTCCCAGGCCATCATCCCGGGGAAACGCCAGCGCTACTTATCCGAGATTACCGAAACTATTCACAACTACCATCAGTGGGCTGAACAGCAGGTTGAAATTGCCCGCAAACTGGACCAGGTTCGGGGAACCATCGAACAGGTAAAAAACTGGAAACCTGATGATGAGATTACAATTCTCAGCCGGCTTAATGAGATGGAAGAGCACTGGTCAGTAAAGCTCGATCCGCTGCCGGCAAAAATTCTGGAAGGCTGGGATGAACTGTACGAAAAGTACCGGAAAGAATATTTTACGGTGAAGATCAGGGGCAAAGAAATCAAGAATCAGCTTTTCAGGGAATCAATCAGCGGTACAAAAGTACCGAGAATTTCACTGCCGAAAACCAAAAATCTTGGTGACCGCCTGAGATTTGCCCTTAAAGAAAATCTGCCGGGCTACTTTCCATTCACCGCGGGAGTATTTCCATTTAATCGCGAAGGAGAAGATCCCACCCGGATGTTTGCGGGGGAGGGAACCCCGGAGCGAACCAACCGGCGTTTTCATTACCTGAGCGAAGGCATGCCTGCCGCGCGGCTGTCAACAGCTTTTGATTCCGTAACACTGTACGGGGAAGATCCCGACAAACGGCCGGACATTTACGGAAAAATCGGCAACTCAGGGGTGAGTATCTGTACTCTGGATGATATGAAAAAGCTCTACTCCGGGTTTGAACTTACTTCTCCGAAAACGTCCGTTTCTATGACAATCAACGGGCCGGCACCCATGATTCTGGCGATGTTCATGAACACGGCCATTGACCAGGAAGTGGAACGGTACCTGAAAGAGCAGGGCAACTGGGATTCTGCACAGAAAAAAATCAGCCAATTCTTCAAGGAAAAAGAGATTCCTCAGCCATCCTACCAGATGGAAATGCCGCCAACAAATACGGGCTTTGGCCTCGGGATGCTTGGAATTTCCGGTGATAAACTGGTTGACATGGAAACCTATGAACGGATTAAATCAGGCACACTGAAAGTGGTTCGCGGAACCGTTCAGGCCGATATACTGAAAGAAGATCAGGCACAAAATACCTGCATTTTTTCAACAGAATTTGCCTTGAAAATGATGGGCGATATCCAGTCCTATTTCACTGAGCACAAGGTCAGAAATTATTATTCTGTCTCTATTTCGGGATACCACATCGCCGAGGCGGGTGCCAATCCCATCACACAGGCGGCGTTTACGCTCTCAAACGGGTTCACGTTTGTGGAATACTATCTTTCACGAGGGCTGGATGTGGATGATTTTGCGCATAATCTCTCGTTCTTTTTCAGCAACGGGCTCGACCCGGAATACGCGGTGATAGGCAGAGTAGCACGGCGAATCTGGGCGGTTGCCATGAAGCATAAATACGGTGCGAATGAACGCTCTCAAAAACTAAAATACCATATCCAAACCAGCGGGCGTTCGTTGCATGCAAAGGAAATTCAGTTTAACGATATCAGAACCACGCTACAGGCGCTGATGGCCATCTACGACAACTGCAACTCGCTGCACACCAATGCTTATGATGAAGCGATTACAACGCCTACTGAAGAGTCAGTGAGAAGGGCTCTCGCGATACAGCTCATCATAAACAAAGAACTGGGAATGACTAAAAACGACAACCCGCTGCAGGGATCGTACATCATTGAAGAGCTGACCGATCTTGTTGAAGAAGCGATTTTGGCGGAGTTTGACAGAATCACGGAACGGGGCGGGGTGCTTGGTGCAATGGAAAGCATGTATCAGCGCGGAAAAATCCAGGAAGAGAGTCTGCATTACGAATCGCTGAAACACTCCGGTGAGCTGCCCATTATTGGGGTAAATACGTTTTTGAGCGATCAAAAAACAACAGAAGAAAACCGGGAAATTGAACTGATCCGGTCTACCGAAGAAGAAAAACATCAGCAAATTGATCAGCTAACTGCATTTCAGAAAATTAATGCTGAGGCATCCGGCAAAGCCATAAACCGGCTCAAAAAAGTTGCCCGGGAAGATGGGAATTTGTTTGAAGAATTGATGGAAACCGTGAAAGTGTGTTCGCTCGGAGAAATCTCAAACGCACTTTACGAGGTTGGCGGCCAATACAGGAGAAATATGTAGCGGTGGTGATTAAATTGGCTATTGTGTTTATGCTCATAAAAGTGACCTTTACCCAAGACATGCCTTTGGCAGAAGCGTTTTTGGTGCTTTTCAGGGATCCTTCAAGCGTCACTTTTTCGTTACAAAAGTACGCTCAAGGAGCTTACGCACGCTTGAAGTTTCTGAGATTCCGGCTCAGAGGCCGGAATGACGGGTTTAAGGCTTGATTGCTTATAATTCCCAAAACTCACTTGAGAAGTTATGAACCGGATCCACCGAGCATTCCTATCAGGCGCTGCGCTCTTGAGAATTGCTGGCTGTTCGGGTATTCTGCGATAATTCTGTCTAAAAGCTCTATCGCTCTTTGGTTATTGCCGGCTTCGATGTGTGCCTGGGCGGCTTCAAAGAGATTGTAAGGAGTGGTACTATTGTTCTCGTCCCATTCGGCGGCTCTTTTGAACTCTTCAGCAGCTTCTTCGTATCGCTCCAAATCAAGCAAAATTATGGCATGCAGTGAGATAGGGGCAACACCCAGAATTCCCCGGGGTGGAGAGAAGTTTTTAATATATTCCAGGGCATCTTCATAATTACCCAGCTCATACTCAGAAACGGCAGCGTAATAATATGCCAGGTTTCCTGCGCTTGTCCGGCTATAATTTCTTGCAATCTGTACAAAGCCAAGTGTAAAGTCATCGTCGTCGCCGTAGAGCGCCTGCTCAAAATTTCCCTGCATCAGGGCTTGCTCGGCAACACCCAGATGAACCTGGGCTTCCTGTTCCATCTGGCTGGTATAAATAAAATACCCGATAACCAATCCAACTGCGATTACAATACCAAGTGCACCGCCGATTACAGCAGCCTTGTTTTGATTATAAAAATGCATGAACCTTGATGAATATTCAATCAGAATATCCTGTTCAAGATCCTCTTTTGATAATTTCTTACTCATAAAATTTTTTTGTTAAGTCTATCCCGCTTCGTTTCGAATCGCGAAATTTTCAGAACAGTAAAGTTAAAATTAGTTTGCGATTTAACCAAGTTTAAAGAATGGTTGATTGCAATTTAAACGATATTAAAACTGGTAAAATTTTTAATTCTGATTCAATAGGATACCTTTTGGGTAATTTGTTTGAAGTAAATAGAATCCCCTCTTGAGAGGGGAAATGTTAGTCAAAAACACGACTTGTCGTGATTTCTTGACTGGCAAGGGGTGTGTTCTTTGGGGCACGAAGCCAGATTCAGGGACACACCCCTCGTTCGATGAACCGCGCTTCGCACTTTCATCTTCACTTTTCCCCTCTCAAGAGGGGATGTGTTTGGGTAATAGCCCGATTTACTCACAAAAAAATCTTGTAAAACCTCGCATCTGATCTATCGAATTCAATCATTTCCCATTCAACATTTCCCAGTCAAATTCGCTGTAGCTGCTGATGATCCGGTCGGCTGCCGACAAGTCCTGATTGCCAGAATTCGGATTTTTGTAGCCAATGCACAACATTCCTGCGGCTTTGGCTCCCATCACGCCATTTTTTGAGTCTTCAATAACAAGACATTGTTCCGGTTGTGCACCGGCCATTTCAGCCGCTTTCAGAAAAATTTCAGGGTGTGGTTTGGATGTTTCAAGATCGGCGCCACTGATACGAAGCGGAAAATAGCGTTCAAGATTCAGCTTATTCAGCACCGTATTGATGTTTTCAACTCTTGATGATGAGGCAAGTGCCAGCTTATAGTTCTTCTCATTCAGGCTTCGGAGCAATTCTTCAACGCCGTCAATCGGCCCGCCATCGAAATGGTTGTTCAGGTAGGCAAGAAAACGGCGCTGTTCCTCCCGGTTGATCTCGTCTACATCAAAATTTGCATCATATTCTTGTTTGATGGTTTCCCATAAGTCAGACCTGCCCACAAAATTTGTAAGTTCCTCTTCGGTCATGCCGATTCCCATTTCACGAAACATCTTCAGAATTACCCGGAAATAGATCGGTTCACTGTCGATGATAACACCGTCCATATCAAAAATTATAGTTGTAATCATGTGTGCTGATTTAAGAATTGATTTGATCGAGTGTGCCGTTGTGAAGATTGTAAAGTGTATCGCAGTGCCCTGCAATATCTTTTTCGTGGGTAATCAGCACAATGGATACATTTTCAATATCCCTGAGCTGAAAGAGCAGGTTCAGGATGATGTCAGTATTATCTTCGTCGAGGTTACCGGTGGGTTCATCGGCCAGTATAATCGAGGGGTTGTTGGTGAGTGCCCTGGCCATCGAAACACGCTGCTGCTCCCCGCCCGAAAGCTGAGAAGGCCGGTGCTGAAGGCGGTCGCCCATGCCAAATTGGTCCAGCAGATCATTTGCCCTATTTTCTGCTTTATCGGCCGGTTCTCCTTTGATGAGTGCGGGCATCATCACATTTTCAAGAGCTGTGAATTCCGGCAGTAAATGGTGAAATTGAAATACAAATCCAACATTCTGGTTTCTGAGCTCGGCAAGCTTGTCGGGTTTGTGCTGATAGATCGACTCGCCGTGCCAAAAAACATCACCTGCAGTGGGCCTGTCCAGCCCGCCCAAAATGTGCAGCAGGGTGCTTTTACCGCTTCCGCTTGATCCCAAAATAGCCACTAATTCAGCTTGGTGCACATCGAGGTTCACTCCCCTCAAAATTTTTAATTCTTTATCACCGGATTCGGATTTAAAGTTTTTTTTGAGCTCTTTACAGCTCAGTACAATTTCCTTACTCATCAATTCAGTCAGTTTTGTTTACAAATTCCGGGTAGATCACCGATTCTATAGAACTACATTTTGCGGTTTCAGAATTTATCTCAACAAATACACCGCAAAGCCGGTTATCCTTGTCTGCAATTTTATATTTCTGGGGTGTTCCGAGCGTAAACCGGCGGATAGACGTGTTTTTGTCCATCCCGATAACAGAATCAAACGGCCCTGTCATTCCTGCATCGGTGATATAACCGGTTCCTTTGGGAAAAATCCGGGCATCGTTGGTTGGGATATGTGTGTGAGTGCCCACAATTGCCGATACGGTGCCATCCACATGCCAGGCGTAGGCCAATTTTTCAGCTGTGGCTTCGGCATGAAAATCTACAATAATGAGATTGGTTTCTTCCTTAATTTTGGATAGTGCCCAGTCTGAAGTTGAAAAAGGATCATCAATCTGTGGCATAAAGGTTCTTCCCTGCAAGTTCAGGACACCAATTTTCTGGTCGGAATTTTTCACTTTATAAACACCAAAACCATACCCGCTGTTGCCTTTCGGGTAATTGAGCGGCCTCAGCAGGTGGTTATCTGTTTTCATGTATGAGAAAATTTTCCATTTGTCAAAAGAGTGATTTCCGCCGGTAATTACATCCACATCAATGTCGTAGAGCCGTTTCACTATGTGCCGGTTTAGTCCGCGCCCTTCGTGGGAGTTTTCGGCGTTTGCTATGATAAAATCGGGTTTGTATTTCTCTTTGATGGCTGGGAAAATCGTTTCAAGAAGTGTAAGCCCCGGTTCGCCAACAATATCAGCAATAAAAAAAATCTTTACAGTATCTGACATGTGAAATTTTTAATTAACATTAAATTTTGAGCAGGTTATCAGTGTAATATATCAGCTTTAGAATTACCGGACAGGATTTAAATGCACGGACATTTTGAGTTTATGGATTGTTTTCTGAATAAGTGACAGTGGAATGTGGAGTGCGGAGTGTGGTGTGGGGGATTTATCCACACTCCCCACACCACAATCCCCATTCCGCACACCACATCCCACAAATATTTTTAAACGGGGCAACTTCTTTTTATCAGGAAACACCTTCAGGATATCTCTTTGATCAATTTTGAGATTTGCTTGTTGACTTCTTCCATCAATTCGTTTTCTTTATCATCGGTTTCGTGCAGTTTTGTCCGCACCTCAAAGAGTTCTTCTGCAATACTCAGGCAGGCAAGAATCATGATGGTACTGTCGGGCTGATTAGAGAATTGGTTTCTGAACTGTTTTAATTTTTCATCAACAAATGCAGCAATCCGGCGGGTATTTTCCACTTCACTTTCACGCACACGCAGAGGTATCTGTTTACCCAGTATTGTTACCTTGATTGGCTGCATGTTATTCATCGAGATATTTGTCGATTTTTTTGATTAAGCCGTTTACCTGGTGCCGCATGGCGATGCGCTCCGACTCGCTGATGCTGGAAAAAATATCGGTCTGATCTTTGTGAACCTCATTCAGTTTGGACCGAAGCCGCTGGTTTTCCCTGCTCAGTTCCCTGTTTTTCTTTTTTAACAAACCCAGCTGCGTGCGAATCTGATCGAGCAGCTTAAAAAACGTTTCTTTCTGAATATCATCAACAGGCATAAAAAAAGTTTAATTAGGATCTGAGTTTTGCTCCGAATGTTTTTTCCAGCTTTTGAACAACTTTTTGAACTACAGGCTCTACATCTTTGATGTTCAGTGTTTTATTAGAATCTAAAAAAGTAAGCCTAAATGCAATACTTTTTTTGTTTTTGCCGAGATTTTCTCCTTCGTAAACATCAAAAACAGAAACATCTTTTAAGATTTCTCCGGCAGTATGTTTGATTTCCCGGGTTAAATCACCGGTTCTGACAGTCTGTTCTACCGTGAAGGCGGCATCAAATTCGAATGTAGGGAATTTAGCTACGGGCTGATAGGTGATATCTCTTTTCTCAGCACCCAGTTTGTCCAGTAATGTAAGATCAACCTCGGCAACAAATGCATCCTGTTCTAAATCAAAACCTTTCAGCCACTCTTCGTGAGCTATCCGAAGCGTTGCAATTTCATTTCCTTCTAACTGATATTTGAGCATATGGTTTCCTGCTGTTTCCCTGGTGATCCGGTCAGAAATACCCAGGTCATCCAGCACAGCTTCCAGGTCGGATTTCAGGTCAAATATTGTGTAAGGTTCTGCTTCACCGCGCCAGTCTGTTCGCTTTTTGCTTCCGCATAAACCGAGCATCAGGCATACATGCTCCTGAACTCCTTCAATCCAGGTACTGTCATCACTTTTTCTGAAAACATGGCCTATTTCAAAAAACCTCAGGTTAGTGGCGTTTCTGTTCAGATTGTAATGCACGGCTTTCATAAAACCACCCGCGAGGTGCGTTCTGAGCGTGGTATTTTCCTGGGAGACCGGGTTCAAAGTATGCACATGCAGTTTTTCATCTGCAAGAAGGCCGGCTTCTTTTTTCGAGAGAAGCGAATTGGTGCTGATCTCCTTATAACCCAGAGATTTTGCCAATGATCTCATTCTTTCATGAAAAACCTCGGCATCGGAAAGAGGATCCGGTGTAATGAAAGGAGCTGTATCCGGCCTTGGAATGTTGTTGTAATCAAATACACGGCCCACTTCTTCAATCAGGTCCACTTCCCGTGTGATGTCGGGACGGAAGGGGGGAACCGTGCATTGCAGTATACCGTTGCTGTCACTTTCCACTTCAAACTCCAGTTTACCCAGAATGGATACGACACGCTGTTCATCAAGATTTGTGCCCAAAAGATGGTTCACTCTTGCAACCCGAAGCGGCACAGCCTGTGGTTCGTGTTTTATGGGATGTTCATCCACATAACCTTCAAATATGGTGCCGCCGGAAAGTTCGGCGATCAGTTCAGCGGCACGCCAGGCGGCTTTCAATTGCATGGTGGGGTCAATTCCTCGCTCGAAGCGATAGGAACTGTCGGTTTGAAGGGCCAGGCTCTTCGAGGTTTTTCGGATTGAGGATGGTTCAAACCACGCACTTTCGATCAAAATTTTTGTGGTCTTTTCGGTCACTTCACTGTTTTCACCGCCCATAACACCGGCAATGGCTACGGGGCCGTTGCCGTCGCAGATAAAAAGTGATCCGGCCGGAACCGTCCGTTCGATGCTGTCGAGCGTGGTAAATTTTTTGTCTTCATCAAAGCTTTGTACCACAATTTTTTTCCCGCCAACCAATTCGTAATCGAAAGCGTGCAGGGGTTGGCCGATTTCATGTAAAACATAATTGGTTACATCCACCACGTTGTTGATCGGCCTCAACCCGATGGAAATCAGCCGCTGTTTCAGCCACTCGGGAGATTCCTTCACTTCCACATTATCCACAATCAGCCCGACGTACCGGTGGCATTTGTCGCTGTCTATTATGGAGATGGAAATTTCATCATCAAGGCTTTTCTTTGGTTCGGGTACGCTCTTGTATGGAGTTTTGAGTGATTCTTCCACAACAGAGGAAAGATCACGTGCCACACCGATATGGCAGGCGGCATCCGGCCGGTTAGGGGTGAGGCCAATTTCAAAAACGGTATCTTTTTCGGCATTCAGTGCTTCTTTGAGAGGCATTCCGGGTTTCAGGCTGCTGTCCATCACCATGATGCCAGTGTGATCATCACCAAGCCCCAGTTCCACTTCCGAGCAGATCATCCCGTTTGATTTTTCCCCCCGAAGCTTTGCTTTTTTGATCGTCAGGTAGGAGCCGTCATCCATCGGTGCCGGCAGGGTAGAGCCAACGGTTGCAACCGGAACCTTTTGCCCGGCGGCCACATTTTTTGCCCCGCAAATAATCTGCAAGGTTTCATCGCCCGTGTTTACATCACAGAGAACAAGTTTATCGGCATTGGGGTGAGAACGGACATCCAGCACCTCGCCTATGACAAAACCTTCAAAATCGGACCCGATTTCTTCAACTTCTTCCACTTCAAGCCCGAGTAGGGTCAGCTTATCGGCGGCTTCATCAGCCGAAATTTCTGTGTTGATGTACTGTTTTAACCAGTTATATGAAATTTTCATGTTTCAGGTAAATCAATAATTCTTTAAAAAATGGTGTTTGTGGTTGGATAGATGCTGATAATCAATAAATCAGGATTCGAACTGCTGCAGAAAACGGATGTCGTTGTCGTACAGCAAGCGGATGTCATCAATTCCATAACGGAGCATGGCAATTCGGTCAACACCCATTCCAAAAGCGTAGCCGGTGTATTTTTCGGGGTCAATGCCCACGGCTTCAAAAACGTTGGGGTCTACCATTCCGGCCCCGAGAATTTCGAGCCACTGGCCGCCTTTTTCATTTTCCCACCAAATATCCATTTCCATGCTGGGTTCGGTGAACGGAAAGAAGGAGGGACGTACGCGGTATTTCACGTCGCTGCCGTACATCAGTTTGGAGAACATCACCAGTGTTTCGATCAGCTCGCCAAGTGTCACTTTTTCATCTACATAAAGCCCTTCAACCTGGTTGAACTGAAAATAGGATTTTGCCGTCACAGCCTCGTTTCTGTATACACGACCCGGCATGATGGAGCGCACGGGCGGGGCCTGTTCTTTCATCAGGCGGATTTGTACCGGCGAAGTGTGTGTGCGCAAAACAAGGTCATCGGTGTTTTCATCATCCGATTTACGGACAAAAAACGTATCCTGCATATCGCGTGCGGGATGGTCTTTCGGGAAATTTAACGCGGTAAAATTGTGAAAATCGTCTTCAAGTTCAGGGCCGTCGGCAATGTTGAAACCGAGCCTGAGAAAAATTTCTTTGATTTGGTTCAGTGCCTGGGTCAGCGGATGAAACGACCCGGTGTAGGCCGGTTCCACGGGCAGGGAAATATCATCAAGTGCCCCGAAGGTTTTCTTTTGAGCGGAAGCAAGTTCCTCTTTGGCTTGATCGAATGTGGATTGCGCCAGGTTCTTCACCTCGTTCATGGCTTTGCCAACCGCGGCTTTTTGTTCGTTGGGCACATCACCCATCATGCCGAACATAGCCTGGATTTTTCCCTTTCTTGACAAGAAACGAAGCCTGAATTCCTCCAGGGTTTCTTCACTGTCGATGTTAAATTGTTCGATTTCCTGTTTTATCGCTTCTATTTTGTCAATCATAATTGGTTCTGCTTCAAATCAAACCGAAACAAATTTCGGATTAATTGAAATGGACTTTAAAATTGGTTTTGGGAAATTAATTAAAGATAACTCAGAATATACCATTCCGCAGGTTCTGAATCATTCCGGATATGGCAATCAGGCAAATTTCTGAATAGCCGTAAACCAGGAATTCAGGACATAAAAAAACCGGCAAGCCATTTCACAGATTTGCCGGTTTTGATAATGTAATGAGATTATTTTACAGACTCTTTAACAATTTCGGAGAATGTTTCCGGGTCGTGAACTGCAATGTCCGCCAGCATTTTCCTGTTAATGTCAATGTCGTTTTCTTTCATGCCGTGTATGAGTTTGGCATAGGTGGTTCCGTTCAGGCGGGCAGCAGCGTTAATCCGGGTAATCCATAGCCTTCGGAAAAGTCTTTTTCGGACTTTCCGGTCGCGGTATTGATATAGCTGAGCTTTCTCAACCGCATTTTTGGCAACGGTGTAAACGTTTTTGCGTCTGCCCCAGTAGCCTTTCGCCTGTTTCAGAATTTTTCGGCGACGGCGACGGGAAGCCACCAGATTTCGTGATCGTGGCATTTTTTTTAACGTTTAAGGGTTAATAATTTTTTTGTCAGCTATAGGGAATAAGCCGTTTTACAGCTTTTTCGTCGGTTTTATCTACCAGTGTAGACTGACGAAGATTTCTCTTCCTTTTGCTGGATTTCTTTGTAAGAATGTGGCTTTTGAAGGCTTTTTTGCGCTTTATTTTACCGGAACCGGTCTTCTTAAAGCGTTTCTTCGCACCACTGTTCGATTTCATTTTAGGCATAATGATTCCATTTTCTGAAATTTTAAAGACCCGAAATATAAGAAGCTTTACACTCTGTTGAAAGTAAACTTTACCCTTTTGCCGGAGCCAAAATCATAATCATTCGGCGGCCTTCCATCGTGGGCTTCGATTCTACTTTGCTTACATCTTTAAGTTCTTCAGCGAGGTTATTGAGAAGCACCTCTCCCTGTTCGGTGTAGAGCATGTCCCGCCCCCTGAATTGCACCGTAGCTTTTACTTTGTCGCCGCCTTCGAGAAATTCGCGTGCATGCCGGGTTTTAAATTCCAGGTCGTGGTCGTCGGTGGTGGGCCGGAAGCGAAGTTCTTTAACCTGGATAGTGTGCTGCTTTTTCTTAGCTTCTTTCTCTTTCTTTTTCTTCTCATACATGAACTTGCCAAAATCAATAACCTTGCACACCGGCGGCTTTGCATTGGGTGCAATTTCAACAAGATCCAATTGATATCGATCAGCAATTTCAAGTGCTCTTTCAATCGATACAATTTCGTGCTCATCATCAGGCCTGATTAACCTGACTTTTGATGATCTGATTTCATCATTAACCTTTGGCCGATCATCATTTCTTTGTCTTCTCATAGTCTGTCGTCTTGCGATAAGTTACCTCACTGTTTTATTAATGGTTGTATTTTGCACAGGCGTTAAATATGGCAACAATCATTTAAAATTCAAATGCCTGCGGAAAATTATCTGTTTTTTTAAAGTTTTTTTGATTTTTAAACGCTTAAAGCGCTGTTAAAACTATCAAGTTGTCGATATATAGTTGACAATAGTCAATTGAAAAAACTTGTCAACTGTCAACTGCTTTTTGCCAATTCCTCCTAAAGAGCTAATCATTTGAGAAAATAAATAGTCTCTTTTCACCACTCAATCAATCATTATGAGACGGCGGCAAGCTTCTGTTGTCAATTTCTTCCTTTACCCTGTTCAAGAAATCATCCAGCGAAAACGTTCCGATGTCTCCCATTTTATGCCTTCTCAGGGAAACCGTGCCATCAGATTCTTCTTTTTCCCCTACGATGACCATATACGGAATTTTGCTGTTTTCAGCATCACGGATTTTTCCTCCGATCATCTCACTGCGGGAGTCCACTTCAACGCGTACATCCAGTTTCTTCAATTTTTCGGCACAATACCGGGCGTAACCGATGTAATCATCCGAAATGGGGAGAACTTTCACTTGTGCCGGTGCGAGCCACAGCGGAAAATCACCCGCAAAATGTTCAATCAGGATACTTACAAACCGCTCCATTGATCCGAACGGTGCGCGATGAATAATTACCGGGCGATGGCGGTTGTTGTCTGAGCCGACATAGGTCAAATCAAACCGTTCAGGCATTACATAATCTACCTGAACCGTGCCAAGCTGCCACTGCCGCCCGATTGCATCACGGATGATGAAATCTATTTTGGGGCCGTAGAAACTGGCTTCGCCCTCCACAATTTTGTAATCGAGGCCCATTTCATCTGCCACTTCGTTGAGCTCGCGCTGTGAACGCTCCCAGTTTTCATCCTTTCCGCCATATTTTTCGTCTTTATCGTCGCGGAAGGAGAGGTGAATATCCACCGGCATGCCAAACGTGTGAAACACAAATTGTGTCAATTCTATCACATGCTTGATTTCACCTTTCAACTGGTCGTTGGTGCAGTAGATGTGCGCATCATCCTGGGTAAACCCACGAACGCGCGACATCCCGTTCAGTTCGCCAGACTGCTCATAGCGGTACACCGTGCCGAATTCGGCCAGGCGAACCGGCAGGTCGCGGTAACTTCTCAGCTCGTTTGAATAAATTCTGTGGTGATGGGGGCAGTTCATCGGTTTCAGCAGGTACCCCTCTTCATCCACTTCCATCGGGTTGAACTGTGAATCTTTATAATATGGATAGTGCCCCGATGTTTTGTAGAGCTTCAGGTTGGCAATGTGTGGAGTGATGACTTCCTGGTACCCGCGGCGCTTCTGTTCCTCACGCAGAAAATACTCAAGAGTCCGCCTCAGAACCGTACCGTTTGGCAGCCAGAGAGGCAGGCCGGGGCCCACCATCTGGTCCATCATATAGATGCCCAGCTCTTTGCCAAGTTTTTTATGATCGCGTTTTTTAGCCTCTTCAACCTGCTCGAGGTACTCGTTCAGCATTTTTTGCTTTGGAAACGAGATGCCGTAAATGCGTGTAAGCTGTTTGCTTTTTACATCGCCCCGCCAGTATGCACCCGCCAGCTTGGTCAGTTTAACGGCTTTGATGGGAGATGTATCCGGCAAATGGGGGCCGCGGCAGAGATCCGTAAAATTGCCCTGCTTGTAGAAAGTAATGGAATTGTCTTCCAGATCTTCAATCAGGTCGATTTTGTATTCGTTATCCAGTTTGCTGTAGTGATCAAGAGCTTCCTGTTTAGAGACCTCCCGCTTTTTAAACTCCGATTTTTGCCGGGCCAATTCAGACATTTTCTTTTCAACTTTTTCAAGGTCATCCTGTCCGAAGGATTTATCTCCAAAGTCGATGTCGTAATAAAATCCGTTTTCGATGGGCGGGCCGATTCCGAATTTCACATCCGGGTAAAGCTCCTGCACCGCCTCAGCCAGCAGGTGGGCAGAGGAGTGCCAGAAGGTGTACTGGCCGTCATCACTTTCCCACGTGTTTATTGAAATTTTGCCGCTTCGGGTAATCGGTTCGTGCAAGCCTAAAATTTCCTTGTCAAGGGTGATACTCAGCGCATTTCGGGCAAGGCCTTTTGAAATGCTTTCTGCAACTTCGAAGCCGGTAATATTTTTGGGGAACTGTTTCTGGGCACCGTCAGGAAAGGTGAGCGTAATTTGATCTTCTGACATTCAGTTTTTTGGGTAAAATCTTGGTTTTAAATATTAGGTTGAATCATTCACAAAATACAAAATCCCCGGCTACCATTAAAAATTTATGTGATTGCGGAAGTACAGCAAACAATAATCTTTTACCTAAACATTAGAATTTGAACGATTTTCTTGACTCTGTGGAATTATGAACTATATTTGTCAGCATCTTTTATTAAAAAGATTTCACATTTCATATAAACCTTTAACAAAATATCCTTACAAATGACATTAAGAACATCTTATTTACTGCCTTTATTGATCCTGTTTTTTATCTCCTGTGACCAAAGTGATCAGATGGTGAGCCCATCTTCATCTGATGAACTTTCTGTTGCTCAGGCGGAAGAACAAGCAGCCCGGCCAGATCATACCCCAATTCCAGGCCAGTTTATTGTAACCCTTCAGCCTAAAGAAAACCCTTCAGATGTTGCTGCTGAATATGGTGTTGAACCCGATTTTGAATATCACCACGTGATAACCGGATTTGCCGGGAGCATATCGGAAGCGGCCAAAAAAGGTTTGATGCGTGATCACCGGGTTGTTAGAGTTGAGCAGGACATGGTTGTAACAATAACTGCTGAAGAACAGACTAATGCCACCTGGGGCCTCGACCGGATTGATCAGCGTGAACTGCCGCTGGATGGTATTTACAGCTACACGAATGATGGCAGCGGTGTAACGGCGTATATCATTGATACGGGCATCCGATATTCACACAATGAATTCAGTGGCAGGATTGATGATAGTTTTTTCTTTGATGCCTTTGATGATGGCCAGGATGGTGATGATTGTGATGGCCATGGAACACACGTAGCCGGAACTGTTGGAGGTACTGTTTACGGCGTGGCCAAAAATGTTGATTTGGTAGCAGTAAGAGTTCTTGATTGCCAGGGTTCCGGTTCATTTAGTGGTGTGATTGCCGGAATGGACTGGGTTGCTGATAATGCATCCGCACCTTCTGTAGCCAATTTGTCGCTTGGAGGAGGCAGCAGCAGTGCAGTGGATGAAGCTGTTACAAACCTGTACAATTCCGGTGTTCCGGTAATTGTAGCCGCAGGAAATGGCGATTTTCTGGGCCGTGAACAAGACGCTTGTAACTACTCTCCGGCTGGAGCCGACAACGCCTATACCATTGGCGCTACAACCGATTCCGATAGAAAGACAAGTTGGTCGAATTTTGGAGACTGCGTGGATCTTTTTGCCCCGGGTGCAAATATTACGGCGGCATGGTACACAAACGATTCAGCCACCAACACTATCAGCGGTACCAGCATGGCAGCTCCTCATGTAGCCGGTGTTGCTGCACTATATTTACAGGATAATCCAAATGCATCGCCACAAGAAGTTTATGATGCGATTACTGAAGCGAGCACCAAGAACATCGTAACCAACTCAAGGACAGAGAACAATCATCTGCTTTACAGTCTGTTTGGAGATGATGGTGATGATAATGGCAATGGTGATGTAGGTGAAAGCAACGATCCGGTTATCGACAATATTTCAGTTCATTCTTACACATCGGGGCCATGGTTGCGTGCCGAAGTGAGCTGGAGTGTTTCAGATGAGGATGGAGATTTATCTTCAGTAAAAGTTGAACTGCTGGATGGATCAAACACGGTAGACAGCCAAACTTCAAACGTGAGCGGCGGTAGTGCTTCCGGAGTATCCGAATTAAGAACCAGAGAAAATGCTGATTCTGTACGAGTTACTGTCACCGATAACGCCGGTAATTCAACGTCTGAAACCCGATCTCTTGATGGCGAAGAGAATGACGATGAAGATGATGGTGATGATGGAGAAGAAGGAGACAATGGAGATGATAGCGATGAAGTGGGTGACAATGAGCCAACTATAGACACTTTCAATGTAAGCACAAGAACTGGTGGCCCATGGTTCAGAGCTACAGTAAACTGGGCTGTTTCGGATGAAGACGGTGATCTCGACACCGTTCTGGTAGAAATGCTGGACGGCAGCTCAGTTGTAGACAGCCATACAGTAAATGTAAGCGGAAGCAGTGCTTCCGGTGAAACCGAACTGCGAACCAGGGGCAGTGCTGATTCTGTACGCCTTACTGTTACAGATGAAGCCGGAAATTCAGTTTCAGAATCTGAAAGTATCTGATTCGAACTTTAACCGATAATTATTTAAAACCCGCAGACGAGCGTTTGCGGGTTTTTTTAATTTTGATATTAGTTATCAGGCCATGGATTATAATTTCGGTATAATATAAAACCAATACCTTACAATCGAATATCAAGAATTTTCAATTTTATTTAGAAAAGTTTTTCAAAGAGTATTATTGGAATTTGGGAAATGGAAAAATTATTTGAGCCAAATCTTTAATTTTTTTCGTGGTAAAAGTATATGATTGCTTTTTCTCAATGAACATTCATTTTATCAATTAATTATAATCAGGAAAATACACTATGAACAATTTAATAAACCGAGTATTACTTACTACATTCGTAATCATATTATCCTCTTTTTTAATTATTGGTTGTAGTGATGATCCCGTAGCGTCTAATGGTAACAATGATATAGAAAACGGCGATAACGATGATGATACCCCAGCTATTGAGTTGACTGCCGAAGAAGCAGTTCAAATGCTCTATGAATACTTTGTGGAGCTTGGAATGATACCAGAAAATAGTTCATCAAAAATGGCATCAACTCAATCTATTGAAAGTTTTGAGGGAGATAAGTTTTTTGAGGTCGATGAATCGGATACGGGCGACTTTGTACTGAGATTATTTTTTGGTCCTGATGGCAGCATCATCCCAAATGCTGATTGGTTTACAGATAACCCAAACTTTTGTACCCAGCAGTACCGACTTAAAAGGGAAACGGAGCTTATTTTGGAAATTGAAGTCGATTTATCTGAAGAAGTCCTGAGAATGAATCTATTAAATGCTGAAACGAATGAGTCAATAAAATCTCATGAGGGTGTTATTTTACCCGGCGAAGATTGGTTCATAGCTTTGATAACCGAGATGTTTAATGAATTTGAAGATGAAAATATTTTAGGAGCATTTGAATCGGAATGCGGACTTTTCGAAGGATCCATCAGCATCTTTTTCGATTCCAAGATGGAGGCCGATGCAACTTCTCCCGAAATCGACTTTCCCGTTACGATAAATACAGCGGTTCATGCAGAGATTGAACTGGAATTTTTTGAAGAAAATAATCTCTACACAGGACAAGCAACTCTCAGTCATCGACTCTATGAAAACTCCATCATTGATATAGTGGCTGAAGCAGGTGTTGACTGTGATGTTGAATTAACCGAATCGATAATGCGCGTTGAGCTGGATGTTGAGGAATTTGCAACTATTTCCGATCTGGAACTTTTCATCACAGCCCCCACCAACGGTGAAGAAGCTCCCTGGGCCACTATTAGCTGTGAAGGCTTTGATGTTGTTGACCTGGATTTCCCGGCCACATTTTGGTTTGCATCATTTGTACTATTTCATCAGGATCATGTAGATGAAGAGCGTGAGGCATTCAGATTTACGGACATGCAAGAAGGTGATGCTCTCGTTGGCTTACTTAGTTATCTTGAATTTGAACGATCAATGGATCTTACTGATTTTGATTCTGATTTCGAAGGACAAGAATCACTACCTGTAACGGAAACCACAAGGATTGAGATCTGGCGAACAGAGTAATTGAACTGATCACTGGCAGAATCAATCTCAAAGTCATAGCTCCAAATGCTTTCGGTACTGGCGGAATGATAGGTAAATCGGATGCAACCAGGCAGCGCATATAAATCCCGGCACACCAACATTCTTTTTTTACCGCAGATTGTTTAAAAACGCTCTTTTAATAACGGCGTATTATCGGGTTTTTGCCGGAATATTCGATATTGTTGATTCCGTTTTGGGAATTGGTCACAATCAGGCTGCTCATAATATGCCAGGTATCTGTACCTTCTCGGGTTTTATTGCCGCACGATAGTTTGCGGGCAATCACTGCCAGACGCAGCTGTTGCTCGGCTAGGTTATTAGTGGCAACTACCTTCGAATTATACAAAAAGGTAAACAGGTGATCGCGTTGTTTTCGAAGCCGATTGGCGATGCGTTCTTCTGAATGTTGATCTTTGGTCTGAGCGATGACTTTCAGATGATGGGCATAACATTTTTGCTGCACCGGATTTATATCGTCGTAGGCAATCACTAATCAGGGCACCCTTGTAATCGGTGCCGATCACCTGATTGAGTTCCGGGCTCGCATAGTGCAATCCCGCATTGCTGGCCGACAATCCACAGAACTGTTCTATTACTGCCTGGGTTTTACGTTTGCTTAACCCGTAGCCATAATTAAGCTTCAGGGCAATGGTTTTGGCCCACGGACCCAATTGTACTTTGGCCGCTCCTTGAGCTTGCGAGGTTTTCAGCCGATGGGTGGAGTGGACTTGTCCACATCGCGAGCACTGCCCCCGATAGGTGGTCAACTTATAGCGGCGTGGGGTGACCGGGGGAATCTATTAAATAATTTGCTCAATGGGACTCAAATCGCTAAGCGGCTCTCTACATCTCAGGAAATCCTCTAATAGCACATCAATCTCTTCATCGATATGAGAAGGAAGCTGGTGCCAGCTTCCACGATGCCCCGTTTTTCGGCCTGGCTTCTTAGGATTAGCGACCTTCTTGTTGGCATAGCGCCGGAAGGGAGCCGCCTGACGGTGCCCTATACGTTGTAACTCTTCAATCTGATCGGAAAGCCTGGCACATTTTTTATAGAGACACTCCACTTTCTCAATCAACTCGCTGATTCGCTCGGCCCGTTGGAATACCACGGTAATTAACTGCTCTTTCGATTGATTTTCCAGCGCCTCGCGCAATATTGCTAGGGTGGACGGATTTTCCGTCATATTGATTTTTTAGTAGATGAAGCAAATAATAAAATCAATTTATTGCCGGATTCAAGTGATAAGTGCAACTGCGTAGTACATAAATATTGAAATCCTGAATCGTCATTCCTGACTTGATCAGTTCATTTTTTGAACCTGCCTTGTCAGCAGACAGGCACGCAGCGACAGCGGAGTGAAATTTCCGGGCGTTGATATAGGACAGCCCTTTGCGAGAGGTGGAGATCCCGTGTCGGGGCACGGGATGACGTTGTGAGTGTGCGGCCGTCATACCTGACTCCGATCAGGCATCTCCAAACGTTGGTACCAGTACTGCTCTATTCAAAGGGAGGAGATCCCGCATCAAGTGCGGGATGACGTTTGTTAAGGTACGGGATGACGTTGTGAGGTTTTGGGGTGCATTACTGAAACACTCTCCAAAACCCATCAAATCTCCCGAAGAATACCCCGCAATCCCTCAAGGTTTCGTTCCAGGACTTCACGGACATCTTCATCGTAGGTGTGGCCTATGATTCCGATATTTCCGGAAAACCCGGATTCGATCAGTGTTTGTATCATCTCCTTTTCATAATCACCTTTTCCGATATCAAGGATGTGGGCGCCGTCTTTCTCCATTCCATTGAGGTTCACAGTTTCGAGCCAGGGCATCATGATATCAAGGGCTTCCTCAAACCGGTCAATTTGATCGTGGCTGTGATGAAAATTGAATGCAATGCCAAGATCTTCAAGGCCGGATGCCTCAATCACGCGAACCTGGTTTTCTGGAATTCCAAGCCAGCCCTGGTGGGTGTAGAGAGATACTTTACTGCCAGATTCCCGGGCACGCTCATGGATGCGGCGAATGATCTCGGAAACGTGCTGAACTTTTTCATCATCATCCAGGTCTTCATAAACATTCTGGTGCATGCCAACCCAGATCCGTGTAGATACTT
>SLPZ01000316.1 GCA_007131725.1 Balneolaceae bacterium | reverse complement strand
GGGAATCGCTTCGTTCAGAGCTCACACTAAAATAATTTAGAAACAATATCCATTTGATTGTTAACATCTTAGAATAAAATTTAAATCCTTTTCTGCGTGCCTCCGCGCAACCATCCGCGTCCGTCTGCGAGAAAAAACTGTAAACTCCTGAAATGACGGTTACCACTGGGGTTTTTAATTTTATTCTCTCATATATGTGCTTTTTCAAAAAATATATCCACACAATAGGAGGCATTGGTGAGCCTCTGGTGCGAATACGTTGATTTGGCCATTTCCGGCAATCATCGGATGTATTTTTCTTTTCACAGGTGTACGGGCCGATGGTTCATTTGGCGATCATCAGTTATCAAGAGTGATGCCGCGGGCTGTTTGATGTGGCCGATTCCGAGCCTGAAAAATTTAAAACTTGAGATGGAGAACTCTCCAAAACTTTCGGCATCTCAAAATAAATATGCGCAAATTAGATAAACCACTTGAATAATTACTAATATATTAGTATTAATGGTCTTCATGAGAATGAGAAAACTATTCATAACATCAGCAGTTTTTCTGGTTTTATTCACATCGGGTGCAGCCGCGCAAACTACAATACATGGCAAATTGCTCAGTGTGGATGGAAGTATTCTGCCGAAAACGGTCATTTCTATTCACCAGGATAGCCCGAGAGATATTTTCAGCGAATATGACGATATATACGCCGGGGCCGATGGCAAATACCGTTTCGAGCTACATGAACCCGGGATCTACAATATTACCTTCAGGGGCATTTATCACCGGCCTTTTACAATACCTTTCCTGGTAATCGATCAGCCTTCCATTGAAATGGATGTGCTTCTTTTGCCAGCCTACTTTAACGATGGACGATATTTTAGTAATGAAGAATACCTGCACTGGATTCGCGTGGTCGGGAATTTTAACAATTATGATTATCACACCGGCATACCTTTTTCTGAAAATGAAGACGGCTCAATCAGTGCCTTTATTCCGGTTACATCCGATACGGTGCGGTACCAGGTGAGAGGTTTGGGCTATGGCTGGGGCGGCCACGCACCGCTTCCGCTGGCAGATAAATACCAAATCCGGGATGACAGGAGTTTTGAGTCGGTACTTTACAATAACCTGCCGGCCGATTCTCTTGAAATTCGTTACATTCCGGGAGAAACCATCCCTTTTGAAAGAAAACTGCCCTCGGCACGACAAGAATGGCTGAACGCCAGTGGATTCGTTAACTTTAAGAGCAGTGAAGACCGGCACTGGACTGAACCCATTAGCCTAATGCACGTAATCGGCACTTCCATTCCCTTTATAGAACGGGATTTAACATCCGGTTTAGCAGAAGATGAACAGGTTCATTATCTAAACAAATTTTATTCGATTGAGTCGGCTGAACACCTTTTAGAAGTAAAGCAACGGTTTTTAATGAACCTGGACAATCCTGATATTCATCCCCGGCAGCGGGAAATTCTATTTCTTGGCTACGCGGCTTTAATATACCAGATTGAAATTAGCAAACTCAGACTGGAATATATTATGAATGATTCAGAAGAGCGGCTCAGTTCAAACAGAAAAAAGGGGATAGAAGTTGTATTAAACCGGCTTGATGAAACTACGATCGATAAGGAAATTCTTATGCAAATATCGGAACAGGTGGTTCCGGTACACCCGCTATGGAGCCGTGCCCAGATGCTGCCTCAATTTCTTTTGCAAGCCATAGACGGAGAACACAATTTTATCGAATATTTTACTGAGATTGTAAAACATCATCCGGCCGAATTAGCAGTCGAACGGGTGATTTCGGCGCTGGTCAGAGAGCTTGCAGAAGATTACGAAACCGTGGAGGATATGGAAGTGTACCAGATTGTTGTAGAAAGGTTTGGAGAGGGTGAAGTAGCCCGTAGGGCACACGATGCTTTTCGTGCACCCATGAATGGTGCAGATTTCCCATTTTTCAGATGATTGAAAAGTTTGGCATTTTCATCAGATTGAGCACCACTTAAACCATCCTGTATATATCATTAAAAATCAGGAGTCGAATAAGGATTGGGAAACTGAATTCAGCCAGGTCATGCTTGGGTGATTGTCATTGACTAATTCGCCCAATTTTTCGATTTCAACTTCTAATCTGAGCCTTGCTTCCTTATCCCCTTCAAGTGCCTCGATCAGTTCCATTATAGCGATAGCCTCCAGTTCTCTCCATCCCGCTAATCCTAAATTTTCACGGATTTGTTTGCAGGAAAGAGCATGATCTTGTGCAGTTTCTAAATCATTAATTTCTAATGCATTGCGAACTGCGTGGCAGTGAATTCCGGATAGCACAAGATTAGCCGCAGGGCCTGTTTCGGTTGCCTGTTCAATCAGATCTGTATAGTAGCTGTGATCAACGGACCCGTTTTCTTCACGAAGTGTATTCACCATTTCACTTTTTGCCAAAATTGTATGAGGATGCATAGCGCCGAAAATAGTTTCGAACATGGAAATTGCCTGCTCAAAATGTGAATAGGCTTTTTCAAAATTTCCGCGTGCACGGTTCAATTCGCCAAGGGCCAGGTAAGCTACTGCATAGCTTGGTGTAGATTCTCCGACAAACCGGAGTGCCATATCTTTAGCCTGATTGATTAACTTTTCAGCTTCTTCAAGATCACCGCTTGTGATGAGCAGCCGGCCGAGGTGCATCATAGCTGCAGCCAGTGCACCCGATTCCCCGTAATGCTCTATTCGCAAATCGATTACCTGCTGAAAACGATTCATAGATTCCTCAGGAAGGCCCAGCCGGTTATACAGTACGGCAAGATTATTCATCACAGAAAGTGCTTCAGTAGATTCGGGCCGGCCAAGCGAGTGCCAAAGTTCTTCAGCCTGTTCGAAATGCACTCTGGCATTTTGTACGTCACCGTTCATTAAAAGTGTGGTGCCCAGATTTCCTTCGGCACGGGCCAGAAGCGGACGGGGGACGGACGAAATTTCATCGGCAAGATCACGTGCCCGCTCCAGGTCTGAAATAGCCAGTTCTCTTCGGCCAAGGTCACGGTGCAGCCTGCCGCGAATCTGCAGAAGATCAGACAGACGCGCACGATGGTCGCCGGGCAGCCCATCCAGCATGTTAACGGCATCATCAGCCAGTGTAAAGCCATCTTCAAAATTCCCCCGACTGTGGTGAACCTGCGCCATGTCCCGGTAAATCATAGATCGTAAAATCGGGCTGTCATCTTCGCTTTCGGACTCAATCACTCTTTCAAGCAGAGATTCGGCCGATGAATAATCATTCAGAGCCAGCATAATTTCTCCCAGAACGGCATAAACATGACGTTGCACTTCGGGATCTTCCTGCAGCCACTGGCCTGCAACGTCTGCACTTTTATCCAAAAGTTCACGTGCACTAAGCTGTTCGGCATCACCTGAAAGGCTGCCTGCCTCCCGAAACAGGAAAAGCATATGTTCGCGAACCGCATCAGACATGGCAGCTTCTGTTTGGGCCACATCCCGTTCCAAAGCGATGACTCTGGACTGCCAAAGCAAAGCAGCCATAGACGTTAAAAGTATAAAAAGTGACAAGGCACCAAGTGCCACTGCGGTTTTATTGCGCTGAACAAATTTTTGAAAGCGGTAACGCCTCGAATCAGCGCATGCCATTACCGGGTCGTTGTTAAGGTAGTTCCTGAGGTCGCGGCCTAACTGCTCGGCTGATGCATAACGCCGGTCAGGTTCAACACGAAGCGCGGCCAATAGAATATCATCAAGTTCGCGGCTTAAACTCTGGGCTTTTATACCATTTGGTTTTTCTTGCTGATTTTTGAAAACGGAACTCGGTTTTGGCAGCGGGTTGTTTCGGATCTCATTTACCATTTTTACCCGGTTGATTTCATCAAAACGGTAAGGCCTCTGCCCGGTTAGCAGTTCATGTAAAACAACAGCAAGAGAATAAACATCCGAAGAGGTGCTGACAGTGCTGCCCTCAAGCTGCTCGGGTGAGGCGTATTCCGGGGTCATCAGGGCAGTGTTTTCCCTGGTTAATAGCTGCTGATCTTCTTTGGATTCATCATTCGAAAATGCCTTGGCAATCCCAAAATCAAGCAGCTTTACATGGCCGCTTTTATCCACAAAAATATTATTTGGCTTAAGGTCGCGGTGGATCACCAGGTTTTTATGCGCATGCTGAACAGCATCACAAACCTGTATAAACAGGTTGAGCCGCTGATCAAGGTTTAGATTATTTTCGTTGCAATACGCGGTAATGGGCAGCCCATCAACATATTCCATGATATACCACGGGGTGCCGTAATCAGTAACGCCCGAATCGATTATCCGGGTGATGTTGGGATGATCAAGCAGTGCCAGAAACTGCATTTCCCTTTTAAAGCGCATAAACACTTTTGGGTTATACCCGGAAAAATGAATGAACTTAAGCGCTCCTTTCATACTAAACTGATCATCATCACGCTCGGCAAGATAAACGGAACTCATTCCTCCCGTATCGATCAGAGATTTTATAGACCAGGCTCCCAGCTTTTTGGGTATAGGCGGTTCCACAAACTTTTTCACATTTTCCTGAAGCCCGTCAAAATAAGTGGATGCCTCTTGTTCGGATGATTTAAGCTCAATCAAAAGCTGGCGTACTTCCTTAGTAAGAGACAGTTTTTCGACCTCTATGGTAAACTCTTCAACGCTTAGATCTCCATATGTATCAAATACATCCAGTGCAATTTCCCAGGTTTTACTGTCCATAAAAAAGAAAAGTATTAGGAATGAAATT
>SLPZ01000314.1 GCA_007131725.1 Balneolaceae bacterium | reverse complement strand
CTGGTGAATGAAAGTGTAAGTGCGGGAACACACACCGTAACATTCGACGCCGGTAATCTCTCCAGCGGAGTTTATGTCTATCGCCTGCAAGCAGGGGATGTAGTACTCAGCAGAAAATTAACATTGATCAAATAAATTGAGCGAACTATGTTGACAAAACAAAAACTGATATTCCTTCTCATAAGCCTGATTCTTGTTGTTATTTTAATGGTGGTATTCAGCGACCCGGTTTTCGCCCAGCCGCCTCCACCGCCAGATAAGCCACCACAGGCCCCCATTGACGGAGGGCTGGGTTTACTGGCTGCTGCCGGCGGTGCCTATGCCATTAAAAAACTAAGAGATAAGAAAAAATAGCGGCGCATTTCAGGCATGGTATTTCTGCCGGGACATGATCAAAAATAAACACCCGGATTTTTCTTCGGGTGTTTATCGATCAGCCGGGTACTCATTTTTCCCTCTCTGTATTCCTTCAAAGCGTTCGCATTGAGGGAATCTCCTCGCATTGGACATGAGTAAGGACAAGGAGACCACTCAACTCCAACCATCTCCGCTCTCGCAGGCTCATATGACAGGGTGCTGTTTAGCAAAAGGGCGGCGCATTAAGGCTGTAAATTATGAATGTGATTTAAATTGTGCCGCCCGCTGATTTATTATGCCCTTGTCACCCCGAGCGAAACGCAGTGGAGTCGAGGGGTCTCCTTGCGCTGGGCATGAGTAAAAACAGGGCAGGGCTGAGTCCGAAAGGCCTGGGAATCATCCGTCATTTGAACACAGTGAAGTCGAGTGGTCACCCTGCATCGAGCATGAGTAAGAACAGTGCAATCCCTCTACTCCATATCCTCTCCTTAGTGGCGTATTTCAAACAAGGCACATCTATAACTAACCTGAAAATAGTTTAAAAAGCACAAGATTTTTTTCTATTTATTTGCTATCTACTCTGAAAGTAATTAACAAGAATCTAACCAACGCTTTAATGGATCCGGAAATTCTTACTTGGATATTCCTGGCCGGGGGAATTATTCTAATGCTGCTGGAGTTCGTCCTTCCCGGAGGAGTAGCTTTTTTCCTTGGAATCAGCGGCTTATCCATCGGGGTTTTGCGGCTGTTCGGGCTGCTGGGTGACCCCGTTTGGGCTATTACAGCGTGGCTGCTCACCTCTGTCGGGCTGACGATCGCCATCCGTCCGTTCATAAAAAAGTACTTCAAGTCAGAAACTTATACCAAAATTGCAGATGAAGATTATGAAGCGATGGACCAGGTGGCTGTGGTTGTCAGGGATCTCAATGAAGAAGATAACAGCGGCCGTATCCGGTTTGACGGGGCTACATGGAGTGCACGCTCGATGAAAGGCCGGGTTCAGGCGGGCCGTGAAGTGGCTATTCGCTACAGGGATAGTACAACATGGGTGGTAGAGGCGATCGATGCCTATGAACCATCCAATGAAAACATCAAAAAAAAGGAGAAAAACTAACTATGTGGATTGCATTACTTATTGTAATAATTGTGCTCTACGTCATCATCACAAGACTCTTCATCATTGTAGAGATGCGTGAAGAGGTGATCCAGGAGCGTCTTGGAAAGTACAAAAAAACACTAAAACCGGGCTTTCATTTTATGATCCCATTTATTGACCGTGCCGCATACCACCAGGAAATGCGCGAGCAGGTTATTGACGTGCCGAGCCAAACCTGTATCACAAAAGATAACATCGAGGTATCTGTTGACGGAATTGCTTACCTGAAAGTGATGGATTCTTATAAAGCGAGCTACGGAATTTCGAATTACAAAGCCGCTGCCATTAACCTGGCCCAAACCACCATGCGGAGTGAAATCGGGAAGATTACGCTGGATGATACTTTTTCAGAGCGGGAAGCCATGAACGAAAACATCGTAGAGGAGATCGATAAAGCAGCAGATCCCTGGGGTGTGAAAGTTCTCCGGTACGAAATTCGTAATATCCGCCCATCAAACGAAATTGTGGATACCATGGAAAAGCAGATGGAGGCAGAGCGCCAGAAGAGGGCAGATATCACCAGTTCGGTTGGGCTGAGGGAGTCGCGCATCAACGAATCGAAGGGAGAGCAGCAGAGCCAGGTTTTGGTATCGGAAGCACAGCGCCAGCGCAGAATTAACGAGGCAAAAGGGCAGGCGAAGGAGATAGAACTGGTGGCAACAGCTACAGCAAACGGCATCCGGAGGGTTGCCCGGGCCATCGAGAAACCGGGTGGATCGCTCGCGGTTCAAACCAAACTGGTTGAGCAATATATCAACGAGTTCGGCAATATCATCAAAAGCACGAATGTATCCGTACTGCCTGTCGAAACCGCCAACCTGAAAACTTTTTTTGAGGGCGTTGCCACGGTGAGCGATCATACCACAAAACCGAAAACCGTAAAAAAAGGGGAGGGCTAAGCAATGGAAGTCTTAAACATAATCAGCCAGATCCTTCTTGCACTTTTTGCCATATACCTGGTCTTTAAATTTTTGCAGGCCATCAGGCTTGTGCCCAACCAGTATGCCCACATTGTGGAGAGGCTTGGAAATTATCATAAAACGTTGGGCCCGGGCTTTCATGCTCTAATACCTTTTGTGGATAAAGTGGTTTACAAACAGGATCTGCGTGAAGAGACCATCGAGGTGGAACCGCAGGAGTGTTTTACCAAAGACAATGTGAAAGTGGAGGTGGATGGAGTTCTCTACCTGAGTGTGATGGACCCCGTAAATGCCAGCTATGGTGTGACCGATTATCGGTATGCATCGGTGCAGCTTGCGCAAACCACAACGCGTTCAGTCATAGGCCAGATGGACCTCGACGAAACTTTCGAAGAGCGTGCAAAAATGAGCCAGGAAGTGGTGAAAGTGCTCAGCGACGTGGAAAGGCTCTGGGGAATTAAAGTTCACCGGTACGAGATCAAGAATATCCTGACGCCGCGCACAGTTCAAAACGCTATGGAACGTCAGATGACAGCCGAGCGCGAACGGCGGGCTGTTATTGCCCGGTCGGAAGGTGTCAGGGATTCAAAGGTGAACGATGCCCAGGGGCGCCGCGCAGAGATTGTGAATATCTCAGAAGCGGAAATGCAGCGCAGAATTAACGAAGCTGAAGGCTGGGCAAAAGAGATCGAGGCCATTGCTGAGGCCACGGCCATCTCCATTGAACAGCTTGCCGATGCCCTCTCACAGCCAAACGGCACCGAAGCGATGCAGCTTCAGCTAAAAGAAAAATACCTGAGGGTGCTGAGCGGATTAGGCAAAGATGAAAACCGGATCATCCTGCCGAAAGATCTTTCAAACTTCGATGCCGTGATGCAGGGGCTCTCGATTGATGATTTGAATATTAAATAGGGATAACCCTTTCTGTGATCCGAATTTGAGAGGGTTTGATATCAAATTTGTGTTTAACCAGAGATGGCGCAAGCGTCTCGCTTGTGCCCCTTACTATCAGATAAAACACACTACTAATGTTGATAACAGTCATGGGTCGCCGAATTCAGCAATACCTGGCCAATCCCTTCGATTCTGCCGGCTGCATTTCCCGCATAAATGCCTCGGTATATTTTTGGGGTTTTGTTAACTCCCCGGATTACACTCAGGGTCAAAACGCAGATGCGTTGCATGTGTTTAGCGGCTTGAATCAACTTTGAACTGGTTCAAGCGTCCGCTTGGACCTTTCGGGGGCACAAGACCCACGGGGACAGGCGGACGCTTGCGCCAGTACCAAGGAGCTAAAGTACCCCCAGCAACCGCTAAACACATACCAAGAGGGGACTTTTTGGACTGTCACCTTCAATATGGTGTTGACCAATTGCGGTAGAACAACATTGAAAGTTGAACAGCAGACTCCCTCCTTGCGGCGTGTGGTTCGCCGGAGGGAGGGTTGGGGTGGGTCCGAAAGGGCTGAAAACTCATCTGTCACCGGTAGTAAGAGGGCGGAAGGATATCACTGTGTGGGGAAAAGGTGTACGCTAACGAGTACAAAAAATGAGCTTTGCGATGGGCAGGGGTTAAAAACAGGGAGGTGCCTCGATTTCGTCTCTGCGCCTGTCCCCGTGGTGACGGATTTCAGACATGGCGTTTCTGTAACGAATCTGGAATTAGCCTAAAAAACGAGAAATTTTCTTCGATTTATTTACTGTCAACTCTGATAATAAATAACGTCAGTTCGATATAATAATTTATTTAAGAGTGTCCCCCTTTGAAGGGGGCAATGGGGGATGATAGTTAGTGAATTTAAACCCAATAATGAATATTTGAGTCAAATCAACGCTCAAAGGGTCATCCCCCTCGTCCGCCAGCCGGCGGACTTTTCCCCCTTCGAAGGGGGACTTTTAAAGCCTTCAATCTTATATCGAACTCAGGTTAAATAACAATACCGACAGAACTTGTAATGGGGTCAGGTAATTGTTACTTGGGTATTCCAGACAGGCGGCAGCCAATCTTTAAATACGCAGTTGTAGTATATTGTTTTTATATAAGCTTTTAAATACAAATAGTTATTTTATGATTTATATAAATAAAATGTTGATTTATATATTTTTAAATTAGTTTATCGATGTTGAGGCCATATAAATTTGTTTTTTCTTAAAAACATGTTATTTTGATTTAAAAACTTAGAATACATATTATTAATTATGAAGTTGTGTTATGTGTATTAACATATATAGCATTTTTACATGGTTGGATACTAAAAACATCAAAAGAGCTAACTTGGAAATCGAATGGCAAAATTATACTATTCACCTAATGGAAT
>SLPZ01000185.1 GCA_007131725.1 Balneolaceae bacterium | reverse complement strand
GTTTGAGGCCGGCATTCTATTTCTTAAATGCTGCAAATCAGCATTAACCAGATTTTCAATAAAATATAAAAGACCGCATAACATACAGGATTGAATTATGAACTTAGAGACCACCTATCTTGGATTATCACTTAAAAACCCATTGGTTCCATCTGCTTCGCCCCTGTCAAGCGATGTAGATACCGTTAAAAAAATGGAAGATGCCGGAGCTTCTGCAGTAGTGATGTACTCTCTGTTTGAAGAACAGATAGCTCAGGAAAACCAGGCGCTGGATCATTTTTTGCATTCGCCCAGCGATAGTTATGCTGAGGCCCTCAGCTATTTTCCGCAGCCGGACGAATATCACAATTTGCATGCTGAAGAGTACCTGGAGCATATCCGTGAATTAAAAGATGCAGTTGATATTCCCGTAATTGCCAGTTTAAACGGTGTTTCGGAAGGCGGGTGGATGGCTTACGCAAAAAACATGCAGGAAGCAGGCGCCGATGCTCTCGAGCTGAACATTTACTACATTGCCGGAGATCCCTCCATGACGGGTGCCGATGTTGAAAACATGTACATCAAAGACCTGAAAGCTGTAAAAGAAACGGTTGATATTCCGGTTTCTGTAAAATTAGGGCCTTATTTCAGCTCGTTTGGAAATATGGCAGCAAGCCTTGAGGAGGCCGGTGCAGAAGGCCTGGTGCTGTTCAACAGATTTTATCAGCCAGACATCGATCTTGAAGAACTTGAAGTTCAGCCCAGTTTAGAGTTAAGCAGTTCTTTTGAAAAGCGGCTGCCCCTGCGCTGGATTGCTATGCTGCGGCCTCACCTGAAATGCAGCCTCGCCGCAACTACGGGAATTCACACCGCAGAAGATGTCATAAAAATGACTCTCGCCGGTGCAGATGTATCGATGATGGCATCCGTACTTTTGTTCCAGGGGCCTTCTGTGCTAAAAAATATCCTGAATGATATGGCCGTCTGGATGGAAGAAAAAGAGTATGAATCGCTTGAAGAAATGAAGGGTGCCATGAGTTCTGCTTCTGTGGCCGATCCAAGCGCCTTTGAAAGAGCAAATTACATCAAAATCTTGCAGGGTTTCCGGTTAGAAGATATTAAATAGATTTCTAATCTATACAGATTCTAAATATCGCAAGAAACCATCAGAATGTTGTGAGTAAAAGCGCTTTTCATTACATTATTGTAGAGTTTATTGTCCAAATATCTAAATTCGGACAAATCAATGATTATTAAAACAACAAACATCAAAAAAAATAACCCATTATGGCTGTTTTTATCACCGACACTTGCATAAACTGCGGCGCCTGCGAGCCCGAATGTCCAAACCAGGCAATTTACGAACCGGGCGCTGAATGGTCTATGGCCGAAGGCACCAGTCTTTCTGGCACCGTTCAAATGCTAAACGGACAGGAAGTGGATGCCGATGAAATGCAGGAACCCATCTCGGATGAATTTTACTTTATCGTACCCGACAAGTGCACTGAATGTAAAGGATTCCACGATGAAGAGCAGTGTATCGCATTTTGCCCGGTACCCGACTGTATCATTCCAGATGAGAATCATCCCGATACTGAAGAGGAGCTTTTTGCAAGGCAAGAGTTCCTGCATGCATAAAACCCTTAATTCTGTCCGGTAACATTCAGCATAAATGTATTTGCAGTGCTTTTCCGAATTAGACTTTTTCTGCTGCAAATATTTGCCGGTAAATTTATGAAGTGATTGCGGCTGAAAATTTTGAATTTTGCCTGAATTCCGGACAGAATTTTCTTTTCTTAATTTCTACCAGGTTCACTTCTAAGTTTTTTCATTATGGCTAAAAATGTTCTCACTTCCCAAATGAGAAAAGTCGTAGTCCGATTTTCGGGAGACTCAGGAGACGGTATGCAGCTTACCGGCGATATGTTTTCGCAGTCATCCGGCATTGCCGGACACGATCTTACCACCATTCCTGACTTTCCGGCTGAAATCAGGGCTCCACAGGGTACTATCAGCGGAGTTTCAAGTTTTCAGATTCAAATTGGCGGTACGGAAATTTATACCCCGGGCGATACTGTTGATGTGCTTGTTATCATGAATCCGGCAGCTCTTAAAGCCAATATATCTCTTCTGAAGCCCGGAGGAACTATTATTGCGGATAAGGATGGTTTTACATCAAAAAATTTAAAAAAAGCCGGATATGAAGATAATCCGCTTGAAGACAATACGCTTGAAGATTTCCATGTAATCCAGGCACCTGCCACATCGCTTACCAAAGAAGCTCTGAAGGATCTTGGGCTGGATGTTACAGCGATGGTTCGAAGTAAAAATATGTTTGCACTGGGTGTGATTCTCTACCTGTTCAACAGGCCGCTGAAGAAAACCATGGAGTTTATTGAAAAGAAGTTTTACAAAAAACCAAAACTGGTTGAAGCCAACAAAATTGCGATACAGGCCGGATTTAATTTTGCCGTAACTACAGAGGTTTTCAGCACTTCGGTTGTTATACCACCGGCCAAATTGCCCAAGGGCACTTACCGAAATATTGATGGAAATACGGCTGTAACCTGGGGCTTGCTGGCAGCCGCCGAAAAAAGCGGAAAACGTTTGTCGTTATGCTCCTACCCCATTACACCGGCATCTGAAATTCTGCAGGAGATGTCGGCCCGAAAGGATATGGGAGCAATTGTATTCCAGGCCGAAGATGAGATAGCCGCTGTTTGTGCTTCAATCGGGGCGGCATTTAGCGGCAATTTATCCGTTACATCAACATCCGGGCCGGGACTTTCTCTAAAATCAGAAGCATTGGGCCTGGCCGCAATTGCCGAACTTCCACTGGTGGTTGTAAATGTTCAGAGGGCGGGGCCTTCTACCGGGCTGCCCACCAAAACCGAGCAGAGCGACCTGAACCAGGCACTATACGGCCGCCACGGCGATGCCCCGATGGTTGTGATGGCAGCAAGTTCTCCCGACGACTGTTTCTACTTTAGCTACCAGGCGGCAAGAATTGCCATGGAGCATGTTACACCGGTGATTTTACTGTCTGATACATACCTGGCAAGCGGAACCAGCCCCTGGCGAATTCCCGAAAAAGGCGACCTGGACGAGATTAACATCCCGAAATTCAAGGGTGACCCGGAAAATTGGGAACCGTTTCTGCGACAGCCGGAATTTCTGAACCGGTACTGGATGACCCCCGGAGATAAAGGATTTGAACACAGAAACGGCGGGCTTGAAAAAAAAGAGATAACCGGCAATCTAACCTACGAACCATTAAATCACGAAAAAATGACTAAGGTTCGTGCGGAGAAAATTGAACGGATTGCCAATCGCCTGCCCCATCTTTCTGTGAGCGGTGCACAAGCCGGACGTGTTTTGGTTGTTGGCTGGGGAAGTACCCACGGAGCCATCAATACGGCCGTAACCGAGATGATCGAAGACGGAGAAGAAAACATCGGGTTTGCACATTTTAATTACATAAATCCCCTTCCCGTTAATACCGAACAGGTGCTTTCAAAATTCGATCAGATCCTGGTTTGTGAATTAAATAACGGACAGTTTGTGAATTACCTGAAGAGCAAATTTCCACAATTCCGATATCGCCAGTTCAATAAAATACAGGGGCAGCCATTCTTTACATCGGAAATTAAAGCTGAAATTATTAACACCTTATCGAAATAGTTATGAAGGCGGATGTAAAAGAAAACCATACCGAATTAAAGAAAAAAGATTTTGAAACCGATCAGACGGTTCGGTGGTGTCCCGGATGTGGTGATTATATGATTTTGGCCATGATGCAAAAAGCTTTTTCAAAAATGGGCCGCAAAAAGGAAGAGTTTCTCAGCGTATCCGGTATAGGCTGTTCTTCAAGGATTACATACTACCTGGATACTTACGGCTTCCATTCCATTCACGGAAGAGCCATTGCCGTAGCTACCGGTGCAAAACTTGCCAATCCCGACCTTAATGTTTGGGTGTTTACCGGGGATGGTGACTGTATGGCCATTGGAGGCAATCATTTTATACAGGCCTGCCGCCGAAATGCCGACCTGAACATCGTGATTTTTAACAACAAAATTTATGGAATGACCAAAGGCCAGTCATCCCCCACTACCCCGGTTGGCCTGAGAACCAAAACAGCTCCCGAAGGCAGCTATGAAAATCCGTTCAACATTGGTGAGGTTGCCATCGGTTCCGGTGCAAATTTCTTTGCACGGGTGCCAGACAACAACCCAAAACTGATGGAAGATGTAATGATGCAGGCCTACCACCATCAGGGCACATCGGTAATAGAAGTGCTTCAAAATTGTGTGATTTTTACTGATGGAATTCACGAGCAGATTACCGGGCGCAACACCAAAGACGACAATCAGTTGCTGCTTCAGCATGGTGAACCGATGATTTTCGGTAAAGAGAAAAATTTCGGGCTTGAAGCTGATGGTATGCGTCTCAAAAAGTCTGCCATTAAAAATAAAGGAAAAAAACCGTTGGTTCACGACGAGGCGAATCCCGATACGGCAATGCATTTGGCACTAACCCGAATGCAGATTCCAGATTATCCGGTGGCAATGGGAGTTATCCGAAAAGTGGAAACCGAGAATTATTCCAAAAACGTTCACGATACCATAGCATATGCTAAAGAAAAAAGCAGCTTTAAATCTGTGGATGAACTCTTTAGGAGCGGCAATACCTGGGAGATCGAATAGGCCGCTGCCCCTGACTTACCCCTCTCAGGTTCGGGGACAGGTTCAATAACAGTTTTACAACAAAATATGTAAATAACTCC
>SLPZ01000019.1 GCA_007131725.1 Balneolaceae bacterium | reverse complement strand
AAGCTCATCAGAGAGTAATGATGTAGAGTGTGTTACCTCACATTATTTGAATGAATATTTGAACAGCCGGTTCAGGGGGAGGAAAAACCTGCTACTATTAGTGATCGACAAATCGAGACTGGTGAATCCAATCAAAAAAGAGGATGAAAATAATGTGGTGTGGGTGATTGATGGAATTAATATCGATGCCATACTTGACAAGATCCGTCTTGATTGTGATACAGAGGGCAAATTTGACCTGATGGTTACTTCAGGGGAATAGAATTGATTTTGAGAATCATTATTCATTGTATATAAATGTCGTATAATATATATTATGTAAAGTTGACATGAGGATACAGTGTTTTAAGTACATCTTCCCTTCTATAGGCCTGCTCATATATCAATTATAGAATAGATGGTTAAAAAGATATTGCCGTCATTCCGAAGCGAACGCCGGAATCCATTGATTTTATTAAGATATGGAGATGCCTGCTTACGCGAAGGTATAACACATTAATAATTTAAACTATTATCAGAAGTCTCTTTAAATGAGTCGAAACATCTATTCAGGATTTTAAAAACTGGTAAGGAACTGATTCCGCACCTGCCAATCGAATCCTGAAAGCATTCGGGAGCAAACAAGCCTGATGCGGGACCTCCACCCTTTCCATAAAAAAGAAATCCTGTAATAAAGCTTGGAGATTCCTGATTAAGTCAGGAATGACGGTTTTGGAAGGAGTTGTCGAATGACAAATTCAAGATTTAAATTTATCTTGGGAAGCCTCTTTAAATGAATTGAAAAATCTATTCAAGATTTTAAAGCCTGGTATATCCCTTTGAAATCAGGCAGCTTATCAGAGTCGTCAAGAATTTCTGAATATTCAATTATTCCCTCCTGGTTGATCACAAAGGCTGATCGCTTTGATACTCCCTTCGCACCGAAATAATCATCATACAAACAGTTAAACTGGCGTGATACTTCTTTGTTAAAATCACTAAGAAGTATAAAATTCAAATTATTCGCTTTTTTAAAAGCTCTCAAGCTAAAAAAACTATCGACACTGATGCCAACTACATTGGCATCCAATGAATTATACATTTTCATATTGTCTCGCATTGTACACATTTCGCCGGTACAGACATCAGAAAATGCAAAAGGAAAGAACAGCAGCAAAACTTTCTGATTTTCAATCAGATCGTGGAGTGAAACCTTCTCCCCTTCTGTATTCGTTAAAGCAAAATTTTCAGGCCTTTCTCCGGTTTTCATATCAACTTTCAGGATTAATATTATTTTCAATGTTTCTTGTAAAGGAATAGCCCCCTAAAATCATTCCGGCCGATAATAAGATCTGCCAGTAATAATTCTGTATCACATAGATATCCGTTAAAAACCATACCATTATGTATGCTGATAAAATCAAAACAGTGCTAGCCAAAACTGATATTATCGAAGATGTATCAATATCATTTGTCAGCATCAATAAAGCATAAACAGCAATGGCAACACCTTGTGTTGAGAGGAATATAATGTCTTTGATGAAATATGTGTCAAGAACCAGTAAGTGAGTAAATGGGATCAGCAAAGGTACATAAGACAATCCGTAAGGATAGCGAAATATAAATGGCCTTAAGTGCCTGGTTACCATCAATAAAGCAACCAAAACAAAAGAGACCGCTGTAACATGAAGCATATCCAGGATGCTTTGATGGTAAGGTATCTCTATTGCTGCACCAATTTGCATCAAAATCCAGAATACCACAGCAGATGATGCAGCAAATTTTACATCTTTAACCTGATCAGACAGATATTTAAATATAAAATAGAGGCAAAGAACAGCCGCAATAAAGGTAAAAATTTGTCCCCACACTGCGTTTATTCCTGATTTTCTTTTCGTTGTGAAGCTTTTCTGTTAATTTCGCGCTGATGCTGCTTTTCGTTTTGGTAAATCATTACCAGATCCGCAATTTCTTTCAGTGTTTTTCTCTCATCGCGAATTATTTTATCAGCAAACTCAAAAAATAATATCTCTTTCCCATTTTCATCTCTAACCTTTCTTTCCCAATCTATTAAAGAAATCCTCTCAAAAATATTTAACAGTGAAGCCCGGTGTTTTATAATTCGGTTAAGTACTTTTTGAACATCCGGCTTATCTTCGGTTTTCTCCTCATTCTCATTTTCAAAAGTATCCCGATAATGATCATATTCAGATAATTTCTGAAGCCTGTTTTCTGATAAAACTTTTTCAACAATTGGCCTTAAATAACTGACTTGGGCATGGTCAATCAGCCGGAGCATATCCAGAATGGAATAGCCCTCAGGAGGGGTTTCATCATAGGGCACAGAATCAATAACGTATTTCATTGCCTCTGCTTCATCCTGCAGGTACTCTGCATCATCAAGCAGATTTTCAACATCTTTTGAGGAGATTTCCTGTTTCACCATATTATGTGAAAATTCAATTATACCGACCAGTTAGATGATGCTTTGGTAGCATCGTTTTTCTTTTGCTGATCAAGTAAATCAACCAGTGAGAGCCCGGTGTTCCAGTCTGTATCTCTGTCCCGAACGGAATGGATGTTGTTTTCCTGCTGAAAATCCCAGAATTGCCCAAACTGGTTATTTCTGTATTCTCTGAGGAAATCAAGCCTCTCTTGCAGATCTTCTTTGGGCACCATCAGACGGTTTTTATCGTAAACGGCATCTTCTCTCGACTCGAAAACTATATCATAATCTTTACTCATCACGATAGCTTCTTCGGGGCAAACCTCTTCGCAATAACCACAATAAATACAACGAAGCATGTTAATCTCAAACATTTCCGGATATCGCTCTTTCGGATCCTCATTTTCGCTTGCCTGCATACTGATGGCCAGCGGCGGACATGCCCGTGCACAAAGCCCGCATGCAACGCATCTCTCCTGCCCTTCGTCCTCCACAAGAACCGGCCTTCCGCGAAATATTGAAGGAGGATCCCACTTTTCTTCAGGATATTTCATGGTAAAAGTTGGGGCAAATATTTGCTTGAGCGAATACCACAGGCCTCTGAAAATTTCAGGAAAGTAGATTTTTTCGAGGAATGATAATTTTCGTTCGCGCTGAAAATCTTCGTTGATCGAGTTTGCGACAGGTTTATCGAAATTGGTTTGCATCCGTCTGTAATTAATAAATACGGTTGTTTATCGGTGGTTTAAAATAACCCTTTAAAGTATTCAGTTCAAAGGTTAATCGGAAAATAATCGGCTATTTTTGGCGAAATATCATGGTGATCGGGACACCGGTAAAACCGAATTGATCCCGAAGCCGATTTTCTATAAAACGCCTGTAATTGGGTGGGAGTTCCTGTGGGTTATTCATAAAGAATTTAAAGACCGGTGGATTGTTCTTTACCTGTGTGGCGTACTGAATTTTTAATTGTTTTCCCCTCTTTACAGGCAAAGACCGCTCTTTCAGTATTTTCCCGATAAAATCATTAAGCTGGGGTGTCGGAATTTTTTTACTTCTTTCCTCAATCACTTGTTGTGATATATCCAGTACTTTATCAATCCGCTTACCTGTCAGGGCAGAAATGGAAATAATGGGAATGTATTCAAGTGTTTGTACCCTTCCGTAGATATACTGCTCAAATTCTTTCAGTACATTCGTGGTTTTGTCAGGCACCAAATCCCATTTGTTCAGGGCAATAACAATTCCCTTATTAAATTTTTCAGCTTCTCTGAGTATCCGTTTATCCTGCTCGTCAAAACCCTGCATGGCGTCCAGGATTAACACAACAACATCGGCTTCTTTTATGGACCGGTCGGTTCTGACAGTACTGTAAAATTCGATGTTCTCACGCACCTTGGCTTTTTTTCGCAAACCGGCAGTATCAATCAGGATATAGGTTTTATCTCCGTATTGAAGTTTACTGTTCACAGCATCGCGGGTAGTTCCCGGTATTTCGGTAACAATACAGCGCTCGTGTTTCAGCAATGCATTCATCAAACTGCTTTTTCCCACGTTGGGACGCCCGACAAACGCAATTTTTGGCAGATCGGGTGTATCTTTTTCAGCTTTCTCTTCAGGCAGACTTTCAACTACTTTGTCCAGAAGCTCACCCGTGCCAATGCCGTTGATCGAAGAAACTGTAAATAATTCATCGAACCCGAGGCTGTAAAATTCATAGCCTTCCAGTCTTTTCTCTTCATTGTCGCATTTATTCACAACAAGCAGTACAGGCTTATCCTGTTCTCTGAGAATCTTTGAAACTGATTTATCCAGGTCTGTCACTCCTGTTTCTGTATCTACCACAAAAAGAATCACATCTGATTCATCAATCGCCAGGTGAACCTGTTCCCGGATACCCGCTGTTATCACGTCTTCTTTATCGGGCAGGTAGCCGCCGGTGTCAATCACAGAAAATGTGCGCCCATTCCAGAAACTTTCCCCGTAATGGCGGTCTCGTGTTACGCCATATTCATCGTGCACAATGGCTTTTCGCCTCCCGACTAACCTGTTGAAAAGTGTTGATTTACCAACGTTCGGACGCCCTACTATGGAAACTGTTGCTGACATTATTTTTTATTTCAGGATGCTGCTGTTTAGAAGTACTGATTCAAAAAGTTGAAAAATCTAACTCTTATTCAGAATCAATTCTTCATCAGTAATAATTGTTTATTATTTTAATGTGTTCAATTATTTGTGATTGATCACTTTTACAAGTTAACAATTTTCACTGAAACCAATGCTTGAAACGCTCTACAATTTCTTTGGATTTGCAGGTTCTCTGCTGTTTTCATTATTTATCTTTGCTT
>SLPZ01000080.1 GCA_007131725.1 Balneolaceae bacterium | reverse complement strand
CGTTTTAGCGAAATCTCCTGACTTTATTATGGTATGGAGATGCCTGCTTACGCGAAGGCATGACGAATTCAAAGTAATTGAAGGATCAGCTCTACTTAATCCAAGGTGATTTATCACTTATACGAATCCTCATTCCTTCAGTAATATCGCGCCTGAGGGTATAACCCGCATTCACTTCCACCACATATTTAGCAGGCTCTTCCGATTCAATCCTGTCGTGCGAGTAAGGAGGTGTGTTGCGGTGAATCCGCACGATTTCATAATCCTCGGTGATGAAAATAATATCGAGTGAGAGCGGAGTACTTGCCATCCAAAAACTTCTGGGTTCATTGGTTTCAAAAATGAAAAGCATACCGGCATCATCTGGCAGGTCGGATACGTTCATAAGGCCCTCACTTCTGGTGTGGTCATCGTCTGCAACAGCTACCCGGACGGTTGAAACCGAATCTCCGTCTGCCCGTTCAAAGGTAACTTCAGAAACATAGTCCAATACCCTGGAGGGCTCTTCGGCTTCACGTGGCTGATCTTCACGGCCGGAACACCCTATTAATAAAATTGTCAGTGAGATGATTAGAATTGATCGTATCATATTTTGATGTCTAAATTTCGTTGGATTTGAATAGAACACAGATAAAATACTTAACATTTCGGATGTTAGCATAACCGGAATTTACTGGAATAATGTTAGTCTCATGTCACGCTTAGATCTTCGTATATGGGACTTCCGAAGTCTGAATAGACATTAACAAAAGGTTTAACAAATAAATTAGCCAAAGATTACTTAAAAAATTAGGAAGACTTCGGAAGTCTTTGCCTGCCTGTCATTATATTTTTGACAGAACAGTAATTAGTTTTTTGCAGAATTGGCTGGTTGTAATTTTAAGCATTTTGGCTTATTTTCACAGGTCTATGAAGTGAGCGCCGGAAAGGTTCTCACTTTTTTTTGTACTTGATTCAGACTTAACAAATGCACGATCAGATAATAAATAAGATTAAAGAGTTTGCACAACCCATTGTCGAGGAAACAGATATGTTTCTTGTTGATGTTGAAATTAAGCATCAGAAAGTTCCTGAAGTTTGGGTATTGGTCGATTCAGAGTTCGGGCAGGTTAGTCTGGATAAATGTTCGGCTATCAGCAGGAAACTGAGTGAAGAGTTGGATGCGCAAGATCTTTTGCCGGGAAAATACAGGTTAAATGTATCATCACCGGGATTATCACGACCGCTGAGCGATAAAAGACAGTATGGAAAAAATCGCGGGCGTACAGCCGCAGTAAAGTACAAACGGCAGGACAATTATCACTCAGTACAGGGAGTTATTGAAAAAATTGATCAGGATAAAATTTTGATTCTGCAGGACAACAAGGATGCACTTGAGATCCGGTTTGATGAAATTGTGGAAACAAAAATTATCCCTAAAATATAGTTGCTTAACAATTTAACAGGTTTTTCTGATGCAAAACGATATTTCAAAACTAATCATACAGTCATTTGCTGAAATTGCCAAAGATAAAGGCATAGATAAAGATCTCCTGCTTTCGATTCTGGAAGATGTGTTTCGCACAATGATTCGCAAAAAGTATGATTCTGACGAGGCATTTGAAGTGATTTTGAATGCCGACCGTGGTGAAATCCAGATACTTCATATACGTGAAGTAGTGCCGGAGGATGAATTAACAGATCCTGTCAGCGAAATATCTCTCAAAGAAGCTCAAAAACACGATCCGGAACTGGAGCTTTATGATGAGTTTGCCCAGGAAATTTCCATAACCGATTTTGGCCGCCGTGCCGTAACAATGGCCAGGCAGCAGCTTGCACAGCGCATCAGGGAGATTGAAAAAGACAACATTTTTGAAGACTACACCGACCGGGTCGGAGAAATTGTTTTGGGTGATGTTTACCAGGTTCGAAGTAACAAAGACATCCTGGTAAATCACAACGGTGTGGAACTGCTTTTGCCCAAGAACGAACAGATTTATAAAGACCGATACAGAAAAGGCGATACCATTCGTGCGGTTGTAACCGAAGTCCGAAGACATGGTGGAAATCCAACGGTTATTATTTCACGAACATCACCTCTTTTCCTGGAGCGTCTGTTCGAAAATGAAATTCCGGAAGTATTTGACGGTATTATCGAACTGAAACGAATTGCAAGAGAACCTGGCGATCGTTCAAAAGTGGCTGTTATATCGCACGATGAGCGGGTTGATCCCGTTGGAGCTTGTGTAGGCATGAAAGGAATTCGCATACATGCCGTGGTACGTGAGCTGCAGAACGAAAATATTGATGTGATCAACTACAGCGATGATAAGGTTGAATTCATTAAACGCGCTTTACAGCCCGCTAAAGTTATGAAAGTTGAACTGAGTGAAGACGGCAAACGCGCAAGTGTTTTAGTGCCGGCAGATGAAGTTTCTAAAGCCATTGGAAAAGGCGGGGTGAACATCCGCCTCGCTTCAAAACTGGTTGATTGTGAAATTGATGTGTTCAGGGAAGTTGAAGAGGAAGATGATATCGACCTGAATGAATTTGAAGTAGATTTCGGTGCAGAAACAATCGAAATTTTACATGAAATAGGCTGCGACAGTGCCCGGGCTGTTCTTGATCTGGATGAGGATGAAATTGTAAGCAGAACCGATGGAAAAATTTCACGCGAAGAGGCAGAAAGAATTATTGATATCATTGCCTACGAATTTGAAGACGAAGAAGATTGATCGTACCTTTTATACGAGCTTTAATCCAT
This sequence comes from Balneolaceae bacterium, assembly GCA_007131725.1. Lineage (GTDB taxonomy): Bacteria > Bacteroidota > Rhodothermia > Balneolales > Balneolaceae > Rhodohalobacter. The sequence continues at coordinate 2,072 of SLPZ01000080.1, read as the reverse complement.
TTTTTGAAAAACCGACGATAAGTACTATATGACCAAACCAAAACCAAAAAGGCTCTTTAAGGTTGCATCAGAATTTAATGTAGCCACCCAATCGATAGTTGATACATTGGGTGAACATGGATTTGATGTAGCCAATCGCCCAAATTCCAAAATCACCAACGAAATGTACGAGGTGCTGAACGGAGTGTATGGTGATGACAAGGAAAAGAGCCGTGAGCACGAAAAAGCACGCGAAGAGTACGAAAGTCGTCGCAGTCAGATAATGGAAAATCGGAACGAAAGTGTAACGATCGACAATTTTCTGGAACCGATTGACGATCTGCCCCTGGAACCGGAAGAAAAATCACCGGAGCACGGCCTTGAGCCATTAGAAGAGACCGACGAAAAAGAGGAAGAGGCTGCTGAACCAGAGACTGATGCGGCAGAAGAGCAAAAAGAAATTAAAGAGCCCGATCCCAAGCCGGCTGAAGAAGAAATTATAGAAGAGAAAACAGAGATTTCTGAAGAGCCGGAACCTGAGCCGGAAAAAGAGAAAGCAGAGGAGAAGAAAGAAGTTAAAGAGCCCGAAGCCAAACCCGCTGAAGAAGAAGAGATTCCTGAAGAAACAGAAGCAACTGAAACTGAAGTAGAAGATGTAACCGAGGCGAAGACAGATCAGGAAGAGGCCGAAAAGGAAGAAGAGATTATCAAAGGCCGGGCCGGTAAATTGTCAGGTACAAAAGTTTTGGGTAAAGTCGAATTTTCCAGAGATAGCAGGAAAAAACGAAAAACCCGAAAACGGCGTAAAGACCGGAAGGAAGCCGAGGAAGCAGCACCTAAAAAAGAGAAAGATAAAAAGGAAAAAAAGAAAAAAACTGAAGATAAAGCACCTCCGAAGAAGACGAAGAAAAAGAAATCGAAGAGAAGTACACGTGTTGACGAAGAGGACGTAGAAAAGAAAATGCGTGAAACTCTTCAGCAACTGAAGAGTACCGAAACAGTTGGAAGCCGGCGCCAGAAACGCAGAAGGCAGCGAAAGGAAGAACGAGAGGAAGAGCGCGCCATGATGGACGAAATGGAGCAGCTCGAAACATCGGTCCTGGAAGTTGCAGAATTTATTACCGTGAGTGACCTGGCCGACCTTTTGGATGTTAAACCTACCGATGTTATTACTACTTGTATGAACCTCGGTATGATGGTTTCCATCAATCAGCGGCTCGATGCAGCTACCATTGAATTAGTTGCAGCCGAATACGACTTTGAGGTCGATTTTGTTGATGCCGATGAGATGATTGAAGAGGAGATTGAGGTGGAAGAAGATGCACCTGAAGACCTTGAGCCTCGTTCCCCGATTATTACTGTTATGGGGCACGTAGATCACGGTAAAACCTCATTGCTCGACTATATCAGAAAAACAAAAGTTGCCGCCGGAGAAGCAGGTGGAATCACACAGCACGTAGGTGCTTACGAAGTGATGACGGAAACCAACAAGAAAATCACCTTCCTCGACACTCCCGGCCACGAAGCCTTTACAGCAATGAGAAGCAGGGGAGCTCAGGCTACTGATATTGTGATATTGGTAGTAGCCGCAGATGATGCGGTGATGCCCCAGACCATAGAGGCAATTAACCACTCCAAGGCAGCAGGCGTGCCCATGGTTGTTGCTGTGAACAAAATGGACAAAGAAGGTGCCAATCCCGATAAAATTAAACAACAGCTTTCGGAGCACGGTGTCATTGTTGAAGAGTACGGCGGCACTACCCAGATAGCCGAAGTTTCTGCACATACCGGAAATGGAATCGACGACTTGCTTGAAAAAGTATTGATTGAAGCCGAACTGATGGAACTGAAAGCCAATCCCAACAGGCTGGCCCAGGGAATTGTGCTTGAATCGCGAATTGATAAAGGCAAGGGTACAGTTGCCAATGTACTGGTGCAGAACGGTACACTGAAAATTGGTGACCCTTTTGTTGCAGGCAGTGTTTTCGGGCGTGTACGCGCAATGGAAAATGAACATGGGGTCCGGCTTAAAGATGCAGGCCCATCCACACCCGTTCAGCTAACCGGCTTTGTTGATACACCCCAGGCCGGTG
>SLPZ01000295.1 GCA_007131725.1 Balneolaceae bacterium | reverse complement strand
TTTGAAAATTTTTCTTTCCAATAGTCAATTTTTTTCGGTAATATAGAATGGAATTCTAAATATAATTATACAGCCATGGCATATCGACGCACTCAAAAAATGCAAAAAAGAGTTACCGACCGAAGACGCTCTATTATTGAGGCTGCCGAGAAATTGTTTGCTGAGAAGGGATATGAATCTACTACCATGCAGCAAATTGCTGATGAAGCAGGCACGTCTATCGGGAACATGTATTTCTATTTTTCCAACAAAGAAGAACTGATGCTAAGCATGATAGACGAATTGTGTGAGGAAATTTGGGATAACCATTTTAACCCTGAAGAGTTTGACATCAGTGAAGATCATTACACGATGGAGGCAATAGATGATTATCTGAAAGTGCACACCTTGTTCTCGAATATTACATTTGCCAAAAGTATGCTGAATATCGCCCAGCACAGGTTGTTTCGAAATCACATCATACTTTTTCTGGAAAATAAAACACGGGAGAGGTACAAAAAGTATGAAGATTTTTTTGAAGGCCTGGATCGCGAAATTGCTCTCTCCTACCACCTTGGTGGCCTCGTTAATATGTTCGAAAAAATATTGAGCGGAGAGCTCAAGCGCACACCACACGAAGCGGGTCTTTTTCTTGCAAAAAGCAAACTTCTGATCCGCGGCCTGGATGAAAAAACTGTGGAGAATACGATGGCTAATCTTAAAGAACTGATTCCAAAAATTACTGCCGAGCCATTATAATTTACCTTGCCGGTTAAACAATGATCTCATTGTTTCATCGGCAGGTCCACACCGCGTTCACGTGCAATCTGTTCGGCCAGCTCGTAACCGGCATCGGCGTGACGCATGACTCCCGTTCCGGGATCGTTGGTGAGAACCCTTTCAAGCCTTCTGTGGGCCATCTCAGTACCGTCTGCCACGCATACCATACCTGCGTGAATGGAGTAGCCAATTCCAACTCCCCCGCCGTGGTGCAGGCTCACCCAGCTTGCACCGCTTGCCGTGTTGAGCATGGCGTTAAGCAGCGGCCAGTCGGCAATGGCGTCAGAGCCGTCTTTCATCGCCTCGGTTTCGCGGTTGGGTGATGCCACCGAACCCGTATCGAGATGGTCGCGCCCGATGACTATCGGTGCCTTCACCTTACCTTTTTTTACCAGCCAGTTGAATTTGAGTCCCATCTCAGCACGCTCGCCATACTCCAGCCAGCAGATCCGCGCGGGCAGGCCTTGAAATTTGATTTTTTCTTTTGCATGATGAATCCAGCGATGCAATGCCTCTTTTTCGGGAAATGTTTCGAGCAAAGCCTGGTCGGTTACGGCGATATCCTCCGGGTCACCTGAAAGTGCCGCCCACCGAAACGGGCCGGATCCCTTACAAAAAAGCGGGCGAATGTAGGCCGGGACAAACCCTTGAAAATCAAAAGCCTCTTTCATTCCCCGGTGATCGGCAACCTGTCCGCGAAGATTATTGCCGTAATCGAAGGTAACCGCTCCGTGTTTTTGCATTTCGAGCATGGTTTTTACATGAACCACCATCGAATCGAGCACATCTTTTTCGTACCCTTCATAATCGTTCTTTCGTTTTTCAGCGGCCTCTTCCAAAGAGTATCCGGCGGGAATGTATCCAAGTTCAAGGTCATGAGCCGATGTCTGATCGGTGAGAACATCCGGGATGATGCCGCGTTGAAGTAACTCCGGCAGAACCTCGGCCACATTGCCCAGCAAACCAACAGAGAGCGCCTCCCCCTTCTCTTTGGCAGTCAAAACTTTATCGAGTGCATCATCCAGATCCGTGCTTTTTATATCACAATAGCCGGTTTTAAGGCGCATGTCTATCCGGCTTTCATCCACTTCGATGCCGAGGAAAGCTGCCTCATTCATCGTAGCTGCCAGCGGCTGGGCGCCTCCCATACCCCCAAGTCCGGCAGTAACCGCCAATTTTCCCTTCAGCGAACCGCCGAAATGCTGTCGGGCGCATTCTGCAAACGTCTCATACGTTCCCTGCACTATTCCCTGTGAGCCGATATAGATCCACGAGCCGGCCGTCATCTGCCCGTACATCGTCAGACCCATTTTATCGAGTTTTCGGAATTCATCCCATGTAGCCCACCGTGGCACCAGGTGTGCATTGGCCAGCAGCACGCGAGGTGCCTCTTCGTGAGTCCGGAATACACCAACCGGTTTTCCGCTTTGAATCAGAAGCGTTTCATCATTTTCAAGACGCTTCAGAGTCTCAATAATTTTGTGATAACTCTGCCAGTTACGTGTTGCTTTTCCTCCTCCGCCATACACAATCAGCTCGTCAGGCCGTTCGGCCACTTCGGGATCGAGGTTGTTCATCAGCATTCGCATGGCGGCTTCCTGGTGCCATCCTTTGCAATTCAGTTGTGTTCCTCTCGGAGCTCTGATGTTTGAAATTTTTGAATTCATAATTTTTGATTTATTTGTAAAACGAATATGCCGAAATTAATTTTCATCTGAATAAAACACATTGATCTCTTTTTGAAAGTAATGTAATATATGGCTGTAAATCATGTTATATCTAAAATATCGGGGGTTTTGTTATGAAAATAATCCAATTCTTTCTCACTCTGCTTTTTGGGATGTATCTTTTTGCCGGTGATATACAGGCAGAAAATTATTCTGCAAAAACAGATTCACTTTCAACAGCAGAACCAGACTCCATTGAAATCAACACAGACTGGAGCCAATTTCTGACTCCCGAATACCACAATGAAAATTACCTGTCGCCGGTATATCACGGTATGAAAATATTTATACCGGATTCAACAATAACCGACACCATGCCGATTTTGGACCCGCCACCTGTTGATGAAGGTATTTTTCTCAACCTTCCGCCGTATTGTGGTGATATTTATGAGAAACAAAAATCTGAAAAAAGAGAAAAGCAGAAGGAAGAAAAGAAAGAGAAATAATCCCAATTTTATACTTCAGTTTTCCTGTCGGATTTTGTGAACCTGATTGATTGCCGGATTGGACACCACCTGTGTTTGATCGGTTCCTGGCCACTTTATGATGACCTCTTTCACGGCATCCGCATCTCCCAATCCCACATGCACTCTGCTGTTATTGGCCCCGAATGATCCTCCGGTGTTGAGTGTCCGGTGAACGCTTCTTTGATTGTTGCCATCATCAATCACCACCTCAATTCTCGCGCCGACTGCCTGGCGGTTTGATGTAGTACCTTCAAGCTGCAGAATCAGCCAGTTACCAAATCCCGACTGATTTCGAAACAGCGCGTTGTGATAGTAATCTCCTTCCACAGCTCCGCCCAATACGGCGTAGATATCGAGTCTGCCATTGTCATTAAAATCAGCAAATGAAACTCCGTGGCCTTTCTGAAGGTGACCGGTTCCGCTGTAGGCCGTGGCTTCGATAAATTCTTCGCCGTTATAGTTCATAAACAGCCGGTTGGGAATAATCGATGATAAATCGGGGGCGCCGGTGCCGATGTAGATATCATAAAAACCATTGTTGTTCAAATCACCGAAATTGGCGCCCATGCCAAACATCACCGTGTTAAGCCCAGCTTCTTCAGAAATATCCAGAAAAGTTTCATCGCCCTGATTGATGAAAAGCCTCGAATATTCGGTTGATGTTTGCAGTCCCAGTTTCTCTCGGGCCACTTCATCAGCCACATTATTAATGGCCCGAACGTCGTAGGTAATCACCAAAATATCATCAAACCCGTTGTTGTTAAAATCAAAAAACAAGGCGGGAAAACTGAAGAAAGGATTTCCCACTCCTGCTGAACGGGAAATCTCCTCAAAAACCGGAAGGCTGTTTTCATCCAGCCCGCGATGGGCAAAAAGTTTATTTTCACCACCCAGTACTGACACGTAAAGATCAGGAAACCCATTGTTGTTGATGTCTCCCCAGGAAGCCCCTTTCACAAATTCATCCAGTTCAAAGCCGTTGAGTGTTTCGTGTCTTGTAAACGTTTCGTCTCCGTTGTTCAAATAAATGGCTGACGGAAACGGTTCAGAAGTTTCATCACTCTCAACAAAAACTCCCTGCCAGTTGGAGCTCGACTCGTTGCCGATAAAAATATCGAGATATCCATTGTGGTTAATATCGGCAAAAGCGGCTACCTGGGTTGGCAACGTTTCATACAGTCCGGATGAGAGAGTGATGTCGGTAAATGTGCCGTCTCCGTTATTTCTGAGCAGCGAATTGGGATGCTCCCCGTGCTGTGCAAGCCAGGCTCCCCGTAAAATTAAAATGTCGACATGCCCCGAGTTTGTCAGGTCGGCACATTCTATATTCAGGCCGCCCCACATGCCGTCCAGACCCGCTTCTGATGTCTGATCCGAAAAGTCACCATTCCCATCGGAAACATAAAAAATCACCTCATCCCCAAACCCGTAGGAGGTGGCAAAAATGTCCAGATGACCATTTCCGGTAAAATCTTCAACACAAGCACTGCCGGAAATCCTGTTATCTCCCACGCGCGACATCATTCCAACATCCCTGAAAAATGGCACATCAAGATCATCGGGCAGCTCCTCAACACTTTGCAGGCCGGGAATCAGGAATGGTTCTTTCACCTCATCGGGGTACGACCCGTTGGCAATGTGTGAGATGTTGTACATCCAGTAGTAGTTGTAATTATCCGGGTAGTTTTCAAGCAGAACCTCCAGATACTTTATGGCCGATTCCACATAAACTTTGTTTTGATGAATTGCCTCTTCATCAAACGGAAGAATACAGTTGGCGGGTGTGTAATTTTCGATGCAGTTATTCACCTCGGCCAGTCGCAGGTAACTGATTGCCAGCGCTTCACCGGCCATCTGCTGAGAGACGGAATCCTGCATTACCTCGAGCAGGTTTTCGAGGATGGGAATGGACTCTTCAAGCTGCCGTGAATTCTGAAACTCTATGGCATAGCGATATTCGAGTTGTGGTATTCCGGGATTGGCCTCAATCAGAGAATCGAGAAAGGTAAGGCGGAATTCGTTGGCATAAAAATATTTAAGGGGATCGGTTTTTGCATCCTGATGGATGCTGTCCAGAACGGCTATCATTTTTTCGTGATTTTGCCGCTCGGTGAAATCGGATGACTGAGTGCAGGCCGCTATCAGAATCAAAAAAAAGAATAATACTGCAGATTGAAATGCCGATGTTTTACGCATCCTGAAACAAGGTTGATTAAGCTGTGTTGATTAAAATTATGTGCATGGTAAGGATTTTAATCTGATGATAAAGTGCAATCTTTTTCAAAAAAGTATAGAAGTTGCATGCAAATAGTATAAATTTAAATGAGGAGATAAAAGAATAAAAGAGATGAATTCTAACCTTTTCTGCTGAGAAAATGCAAAATATAAATCTGACTGCAATTGATACCATAGCCAAAGTTATGGCCGAAAGTTTCAAAGAAGATCCATTAAATCTGGCTCTTCTCAACGGTTTATCTAAAAAAGATGAACTATTGCAATCTCATTCCAAAATTCATGTCAAGAATGCGATAAAAAAGGGAAGTTTACAATTATTAGACGATGATCCAAGAGCTTTTTTGGTCGGTGTTGACAGCACTCATGAGAAAATGATTGATGACATCCGGCTGGTGATAAATATTTACCTGAGCACCATTTTTACTCTGGGCTGGCGTGATATTCGCACAATTTTTGCCAATAATAAGAAGACCAAAGGAATAGTAAATTTTCAGTGGCAGAAAGAATTTTTAAATGGCAGATTTTTTCGAATAAAAATTGTCGCAGTTGATAAAGAATTAAGGGAAACCGGAGCTTTCAGGCGGTTAATAACTCCGGTAATTGAATTATCTGACCGTTCAAATATTCCGCTCATTCTCGAAACCCATAATGAGAAAAATGTGGGGCTATATGAACATTTCGGTTTCGAACTGGTAAAAACCATCGAATCAGACAGTACCGACATCAAGCAGTATTGCATGATCAGAAAGCCTGGACCCTGATGTTAGCCCTACTTATTTATATGCGCTAATATAATTATCAGCTATTCGTTACTTTATTGCACTCAAACAATCAAATGCTTAACCTTAAAGGTTAATACCTTTTTTTAATTCTCTGAAGCAAATAAATCCTGAATTCAAACGCCATTTAATTTGTTTGATGAGAGGTATATTAGATTTGTTTTCTGCTCATTTTAAATAAAATACTTTTTTGTCAAAGTTCTTAACTCTTACCGGCCTGCTAATTTTTATGGCGGGGTCTTTTACTTTTGTACAAGCCCAGGCAGAGGAGGATACTACCCGTGCCGAACGCAGGGGGCCTGAGCAGATTGAAGAAGTTCGCCACAATACATTCATCAATACTCCGATGCAGATGGAAGTGCCGGATGCAGAAATGAACCGGTATCAAATATCGGATTACAACAACATGTATGGATTTTACCGGTGGCTCCAGTATCAGTCCGTTCGGGATTTTATAATGAGCCAGGATGCCGAATATAATCTTTACGGGCCGGAATGGGAACGTGAAATTAATGCTCAGTTAATGGCCATTCTGCAAGCCACTTTTAAAGAACAGAACAGCATTTTGCAGGTTCTCTCCCGCATTGCGCCCTTTTTAGGTTTTGGTTTTTTTGAGGAATATGAAGTGCCGGTTGTTCCCCGAAACGAAGACCCCAACCGGATTTACGTTGATGAGTAGAAATTTAATGTGAATTCGAGATCAGATTGAAAATTTTAACAGTTCCCCTTTGAAGGGGGAAATGTCCGCCGGCTGGCGGACGAGGGGGATGATTCTTTGAGCATTGATTTGACTCAAATATTCATTATTTAGGATAATTTCACAATCTATCATCCCCCATTACCCACTTCAAAGGGGGACACTCTTAAACATATTATTATATCGAACTCACGATAATTTACTAACCTGACCGGCATCCAAAAAATACTAACCAGAAAAAAAGACATATCATGAGGCCATACATTCTTGCCGAAACCAATTGGAAGCAGGTAAAAGATCTGCAAGTGGATCTTGCCGTACTTCCCTGGGGAGCCACCGAAGCTCACAACTATCACCTGCCGTATGCAACCGACAATTACCAGGTGGAAGCCATTGCCGCTGAGGCCGGGAAGCAGGCCTGGGATGCCGGGGCAAAAATCACCGTACTACCGGCTATTCCCTATGGCGTAAATACCGGCCAGCCTGACATAAAACTGGATATGAACCTGAATCCCAGCACACAACTGATTATTCTTCGTGATTTGATCACCGTTCTGAACCGGCAGGGAATCAAAAAGCTGTTGTTGCTGAACGGGCATGGCGGAAACAATTTTAAACCGTTACTTCGCGAGCTCGGCCTTGAATTTCCTGAGATGTTCCTGGCATTGTGCAACTGGTTTCAGATCGGGAATCATGATGATTTTTTTGATGAGCCGGGCAATCACGCCGATGAAATGGAAACAAGCCTGATGCTCTACCTGCGCCCGGACCTGGTTACGTCACTGGAAGAAACCGGGGATGGAAAGGAAAAGAAATCTGTGATTACAGGAATCCGGGAAGGCTGGGTTTGGGCTGAACGGCAATGGTCGATGGTTACGGAGGATACCGGTGTCGGAAATCCCAAAAAAGCGACTGCTGAGAAAGGAGAGGCTTTTTTTAAATTTTTATCTCAAAAAATCGGTGAGCTGATGGTTGAAATTGCCGAAATGGATCCTGATAAGCGGTATCAATAATTTCTTCAATCACTGAATATTTGACTTGATCCTGGCGCAAGCGTCCGCTTGTGCCCGTGGGGCCTGTACTGAGCCATTTTAACTTTTTTAGATATGGGACAGTTTAGGGGCACAAACAGAATGTTTGCGCCATCTCCATTCGATATTCTATTTTTGACACGATATTTCATTAAAAACCAATTCCCAGAACAAGCATATATGCATTGTTTCGGAATTCTCTTTCAGCGCGGCCAAGAGAATCTGTAAAATCGGTTTCGTATTTGGCCTCGAGGCGCAACCCGATTCCTTCTACCGAAACCCGTTTTATTCCAGCCACAAAACTGACCCCAAATACGGTTTTATCAAAATGGTCTACGGTTTCGTCAGGCACCGTTACCTCGGTAAATTCAAATTCGCCGGGCGTTCGGTCAGCAAGAAAATCTACCCTCGGGCCAATTCCAATATACGGACGATATAAAAATTGGCCGATATCGAGATTTAAAATCGGCGAAATCGATACGTAGGTCAACTCTGAAGTGGCCGTCACTTCCTGAATAAACTGCCCGGTAAAATCTCTTTCATCCTGTGATGATTTAAACCCTCGTTGTGTAACACCGATATCGAGGTTGAAAGAAAAGTTTTTCCCAATTCTGCGGTCTGCATAGGCATAAACACTGTAGCCTCTAACTCGACCGTCAAGAGATGGATCGGAAGACATCCCGGCCGATTGTATCCCCCCTTTTATGCCAAATCTGGTGACCGGCTGAGCCTGCACTGCAATGTCTGATAAAAATAAAAAACAGCCGATTCCAAATAATAGAATTACCGTGCACCGATTCAACATGTATCCCCTAATACTTTTAAGACAATTTTGTTTAATAAAAAAACCACTGAAACGCGTTTACCGGTTGAGGACGTTTTAAAGAGTGTCCTTCTGTCAGCCGACGGAGGACAATTTCGAAATTTTAATCCAATTGGTAAACGCGTCACTGAAATAAATTTATACCGGATATACTGTATCTCCGGCCGCAGGTTCTTGCCCTTCAGCATAGGCTTCGATCGGCAGGCAGGAGCAAACAAGGTTGCGGTCTCCATAGGCATCATCCACGCGGCTGACTACAGGCCAGAATTTATCAAACCGAAGATGTGGCAGCGGAAATACGGCTTTTTCCCTCGAATAAGGGCGTGTCCACTCATCAGCAAGAGCCACCCGGATTGAGTGCGGTGCATTATTCAATACATTATTTTCCGTATCGGCTTCTCCGTTTTCTATTTCACGGATTTCTTCCCGGATTCCGATCATCGCATCACAAAAACGGTCCAGCTCTTCTTTCGATTCGCTTTCCGTCGGTTCAATCATCAGTGTTCCGGGCACAGGGAACGACATTGTTGGAGCGTGGAAGCCGTAATCCATCAGCCGCTTTGCCACATCGGTGGCATCAATTCCGGCACTCTGCCTGAACCCCCTCACATCCACGATAAACTCGTGAGCAGAGCGCCCTCCCCGTCCGGTGTAAAGAATCGGGTAGTGATCTTTGAGCCGGTCTTTCAGATAGTTGGCATTCAAAATGGCCACTTCCGTTGCTTTTTTCAGTCCTCTGGCTCCCATCATTGCGATGAACGCATGAGAGATGGTTAAAATACTCGAACTCCCCCACGGAGCCGATGCCACTGCCGGGATCGCATCTTCTCCGCCTGTTGGTATGATGTCGTGTCCGGGCAAAAAGGGTTCCAGCCGCTTCACCACTCCTATGGGCCCCATTCCCGGGCCGCCACCACCATGCGGAATACAAAACGTTTTGTGCAGGTTCAGATGGCATACATCCGCCCCGATTTCAGCAGGCGAAGTCCAGCCGATCTGGGCATTCATGTTGGCCCCGTCCAGGTAGACAAGGCCGCCATGCTTATGAATCAAATCACAAATTTCTTTGATGTCTTCTTCAAATACTCCGTGCGTTGATGGGTAGGTTACCATCAGCGCAGACAGCCGGTCTCCGTATTCTTCGGTTTTTTCACGAAGATCTTCCAGGTCTATGTTGCCGTGCTCATCGCATTTGGTTACCACTACTTCCATTCCGGCCATCACCGCACTTGCGGGATTGGTGCCGTGAGCAGAAGAAGGCACAATAGTCACATTTCGATGAAAATCGTTGTTGGCATGATGATATGCCCGGATCGTCATCAAACCGGCATACTCTCCCTGGGCACCGGAATTGGGCTGAAGTGAATATTTCTCAAAGCCGGTAATTTCTGAAAGCCAGGCATCCAGCTCGTCAAAAAGCTGATGATATCCCTCTGCCTGATCCTGCGGTACAAAAGGATGTATTTTTCCGAATTCGTCCCAGGTCAGCGGAATCATTTCGGTGGTGGCATTCAGCTTCATCGTGCAGGAACCAAGGGTAATCATGGAATGTGTCAAGTCAAGATCCCGGTTTTCGAGCCGCTTCAGATAGCGGAGCATCTCATGCTCGGAATGGAACTGGTTGAAAACAGGATGATCCATAAAATCGGACGTTCTCTTTAACGGATCGGGATAATCAACCGTAACCACTTCTGAAGCTTTTTCAACATCAAATTTAGATGTTTTGCCGGTTGCTTTCGCAAACAGATCGAGTACGTCTTTTACATCGTTCAGAGTTTTGGTTTCATCAAAGGCGATTCCGACGGCATTTTCGTAATATCGAAAATTCATTTTCCGTGCAAGTGCTTTATCACGAACGGCCTGCACCTGTTCGGCGCTCAGCCCGTCTGCTTTCAATGTATCGAAATAGATCGGATTTGAATTATTTATTCCAAGCTCTTTTAAACCGGCGGCGGCAAGTTTGGCAAGTCCGTGAATTTTTGACGCGATGCGTTTTAGTCCGTCCTTGCCGTGATAAACCGCATAAAATCCGGAAATAACGGCAAGCAGAACCTGTGCGGTACAGATGTTTGATGTAGCTTTTTCCCGCCGGATGTGCTGTTCGCGGGTCTGGAGTGCCATCCGGTAAGCCGCATTGCCCTCTGCATCTTTTGTAACACCGATAATGCGCCCCGGAATCTGTCGTTTAAATTCTTCTTTAGTGGCAAAATAGGCTGCGTGCGGCCCGCCATATCCCATGGGAACGCCAAAACGCTGGGTGGTTCCAACCACTACATCAGCTCCCATTTCGCCGGGTGGTGTCAGAAGGGTCAGGCTCATCAGGTCGGCGGCAACTGTTACAAAAAGATCGTTCTCTTTTGCCGAAGATATCAGGCCTGACAAATTGCGAACGGTGCCGTGGGTGTCGGGATACTGCAATAAAATTCCAAAAAGATCAGGATCGGTCACATCAAGCTTCTCCGGATCGCCGATTTTCAGTTCAATACCAATCGGTTCCATCCGGCTTTTAATGACCGAAAGTGTTTGAGGGTGACAGTTCTCAGACACAAAGCATACGTTGGCATGTTTTCTTTTTTTGCCTTTTCGCCGTCCGTGCAGCATCGAAATGGCTTCGGCGGCCGCCGTGCCCTCATCCAGAAGGGAGGCATTTGCAAGTTCCATCCCGGTCAGGTCCGAAACCATCGTCTGAAAATTGATCAGCGCCTCGAGGCGACCTTGTGCAATTTCTGCCTGATAGGGTGTATAAGCCGTATACCATCCCGGATTTTCCAGAACATTCCGCAAAATTACTGCCGGTGTATGAGTGTCGTAATATCCCATTCCGATAAATGAACGGAATATTTTGTTCTTTGAAGCAATCTTTTTGATGGCTTCCAGGTACTCTGTTTCGCTGAGAGCCTCAGGCAGGTTGAGAGGTTTATCGAGCCTGATTTTAGCCGGAATGGTTTCTTTCAAAAGCTGCTCCATTGAACCGGCTCCGCAGTATTCAAGCATCTCTTTTATCTGATGATCCTCGGGGCCGATGTGCCGTGTTGAGAAGTCCTCTTCTCCAAACTGAATGTGCATAAATCTAAAATTCTTCTGGTAAGTTGTTATTTAGCTTTCCTAACAATTTCCGGTATTGCCCGGTTCAATTTTTTTTCTCCTGAAGGTATTGAGTTGGCAATCAGAAATAATATAATAAGATACGCTTTTTTCACGGGATTGGCATATTCGAAATACCCCGCAACAGAAAGCTCAAATCAGCCTGCTGCCCTAAATTATTCTCATCAGGCTATTAAATACTGCAAAAAAATGAAGGATTGAATAAGATTTTTCATTGGCTAAATTTTATTTTAATATGCATGAATTATTTACTGAAAGCTCAGGCTCAGCCGCTTAGCTGACTTTTAAAAATTTGGATTTATCTAACAAACGAGAATTCGAGATAAGAATGATGGAATTTGGTTGAATGCGCTCAAACTGACGAAACCTTAAATATTATATCAAACTCACGTTAACAAAGAAAGAAATGAGAGATCTGCAGATTGCACAATGGTTTTTTGAACTTCATCCTGTTTGGCAGGCATTTATCGCCGGTACTTTTTGCTGGATAACCACGGGCTTAGGTGCCGCTGTGGTATTTACGAAAAAGAAAGTAAGCCGAAAATTTCTGGATGCTGCACTTGGCTTTGCCGCCGGAATTATGATTGCGGCATCAATCTGGTCGCTGCTTGAACCATCGATGGAAATGGCACAATCACTGGGCCTTATTGAGTGGGTGCCGGCCACGATAGGTTTTATCCTTGGTGCACTCACTATCCGAATAGCCGATGCCTATGTTCCTCACCTGCATCTCGGGCTTTCCAAAGATGCTGCTGAGGGTGTAAAAACAAAATGGCGCCGGGCCACACTGCTCGTAATGGCCATCACACTTCACAATATTCCCGAAGGTCTGGCAGTGGGCGTTCTGTTTGGAGCTGCTGCGGCCGGCATCGATCCCACCGGCACCGCCACAGTTATGGCAGCTATCGCTCTTGCAATTGGAATCAGCATTCAAAATTTTCCGGAGGGTATGGCTGTTTCTATGCCTCTGCGCGGTGAAGGTGTGTCGAGATTCCTTAGCTTTAATTACGGCCAGCTATCCGGAATCGTAAATCCGCCTTCTGCGGTAATCGGGGCTGTTGCCGTGTTGTTTATTCAGCCCATTCTTCCTTATGCGCTGGGCTTTGCTGCCGGCGCCATGATTTTTGTTGTGGTTGAAGAACTCATACCCACATCGCAGCGAGCCGGCAATACCGACATTGCCACGCTTGGCACCATAATCGGTTTTTGTGTGATGATGGTGCTGGACATTTCGCTGGGATAAATTGTTTGCGATGATCAACTCTGCCAAGTGCAAGCATCCGCTTGCGCCAGATGTGGACCTTGAAGCGTTCCCGACGCTTTTCCGGATCCTTTGCCTAGGGCATCCCTATTCGGGGCAAGCGTCACTTCTTCGTCAAAAAAGAACGCTTCAAGGATCCCGACCGCCGTCGGGAACGCTTGAAGGTTCTTTTTTCGCTAAACACAACCAACGCTTACACCCGTATAAAAAACCCGGCTCACTACATTTGAAAATTTAGCCAGAATACCGGTAAATTTTCATTGTTTTTTTATACTGATTGAGGGATATTGCCTAATTCAATCTGTATGATTGATCGCATCTATCTACCAACACTAACTAACTTATTTGAACCTAATCTACTGCACTGAATAATGGTTTCTTCCCTAACTCTTCTGGACTGGATCTTTGTAGCTTCCTATTTCGTGCTCGCTCTTGGTATTGCTCTCTATTTTTATAAAAGGGCGGGAAAAAACACCACCGAGTTCTTTCTGTCCGGGCGAAATATGCCCTGGTGGATCATCGGAACAAGTATGGTTGCCACCACTTTTGCGGCCGATACGCCCCTCGCCGTTACTGAGATGGTTGCCGAAGACGGCATTGCCGGTAACTGGCTCTGGTGGAATTTTGTAATGGGCGGCATGCTCACTGTATTTTTCTTTGCGCGTCTCTGGCGCAGAAGCGGTGTTCTAACTGATGTTGAATTTATCGAACTGCGATACAGCGGGCCTGAGGCAGCCTGGTTGCGTGGGATAAAAGCCATCTATTTCGGCCTTTTGATGAATATCATCATTCTCGGTTGGGTTTCGCTGGCTATGGAATCTATTTTTAATGTGCTGTTCCCGGGTATGACTCTCTTCGGTCAGGAGTCTTTCACTTTTATGGGTATGTACATTAGTGCCCCCCTAATGCTGGTCGGCTTTTTGATCATATTTGTGGGTATATTCTCACTCATTTCCGGCCTCTGGGGGGTTGCCGTAACAGATATTTTCCAGTTTACGGTTGCCCTTGGCGGAACCATCGTGCTTGCTGTGTACGCAGTTAACATTCCCGAAATCGGTGGCATTTCCGGATTGCAAGAGCAGTTACCCGCTGAAACTTTCAAGTTTCTGCCAACTCTTGGCCAAACCGCTGAAGGCGTGGCAGTTCTTACACTGAGTGTTGGTGCTTTTGCCGCGTATTTCGGCGTTCAGTGGTGGTCAAGCTGGTATCCGGGAGCTGAACCCGGCGGCGGCGGTTACGTGGCACAGCGAATCATGAGTGCCAAGGATGAGAAAAACGCACTTTTTGCAACGCTTTGGTTCAACATTGCACACTACTGCCTGCGTCCCTGGCCGTGGATTATTGTCGCTCTTGTTTCACTTGTTCTCTATCCCAACCTCGCCGACAGCCGCGAGGGTTTTGTCCTGGTGATGCGTGATGTACTTCCACCAGGCCTGCTCGGGCTTTTATTTGCCGCTTTTCTTGCTGCTTTTACCAGTACGTTTGCAGCCCACCTGAACTGGGGCACATCCTATCTTGTGAATGATTTCTGGCAGCGGTTCATCAAAACCGATGGTGACCAAAAGTATTATGTGCGCGTATCACGGATTCTTACATTTATCCTTGCCGTTCTGGCATTCATCGTAACCACCCAGCTCGATACAATCCGGCAGGCCTGGGGACTTGTACTGACAGCATCCGGCGGCCTCGGACTTGTTTTGATTCTCAGATGGTACTGGTGGCGTGTAAATGCATGGAGTGAACTGGCAGCCTCATTGGTTCCCATTTTCCTTGTGGCTCTTGTCCTCTTTGGAGTACCGGTTCCCGGCATAACCGATCCGTTCCCGCTCAATCTCTTCTATGTTGTAGGGATTACGACGGTTGTCTGGCTGGCTATTACGTTTATGACCAAACCAACCGATCATGATAAACTGACCCATTTCTATCGGAAAGTACGGCCCGGAGGACCCGGATGGAAACCACTGGTTGATGACAACCCGGATATTTCACCAGACGGTTCGCTCTGGCCACTGCTCGGAAACTGGGTGGCCGGTGTGGTGCTTGTCTACATGGCACTTTTTGGATTTGGCCATTTCCTTTTTGGCAATTATGGGCTCTTTTTCCTCTGCCTGGTTCTGGGGCTTCTTTCCCTTGGTTACCTCTACTGGGATTTAAGCAGACGCGGCTTCGATACGGTGCTCGAAGTAGATGACACTCCCGAAACAGGCTCTGATCCAGCAGCCACATCATCCGACACGAAAGAGTAAAATCTGATATTCGCCGGTAAGCAAATGTTTAGTATGTGTTTATCGGCTTGAATTTAACAACCTGACAGAGTGAGGCTGTCCAAAAAGGCCGCTCTACAGGATATAATATCTACAACACCGTCATGCCGGACACCGATCTCCCGAAAGGGACAGGCTGGCATTTCCTGCCTATATCAACGGCTGGAGATCCCGTATCAAGTGCGGGATGACGACCTTTTTGGACAGCCTCGGCGGGTTTTTAATCCTGACCCTTTTTAAGAATTATTTCCCACATCAGTCGGGAATTTCGTTTATTGTTTCTACATTTTACGATAAACGAGCGTTACGGGATAGTTCAATGTCAATCAAAAAATACCATATAGGGCTCACACAGTGGGGATTCAAAGACTGGAAAGGCGAATTCTTCACAAAAAAAGCCAAACCGGATGCGTTTTTAAAACAGTATGCATCTGTATTTAATACGGTTGAAGGAAACACCACTTTCTACCGTATTTCCGATTTGGATACGATTGAACATTGGGGCAGCCAGGTAGAGTCTGAATTTAAATTCTGTTTTAAATTTCCCCGCCAAATAACCCACTTCAAACGGTTGAAACATGTAACGGAAGAGGTGCTTGATTTTTTGGACAAATTCTCACCAATTCGAAGAAATCTTGGCCCGTTTCATATCCAGTTAAGTTCACAATTTTCATATAATGAAATAGACAAGCTGGAATTTTTACTTGAAACCCTTCCCGGCCATCTCAGTTTTGCAGTAGAAGTGCGTCACCCCGATTTTTATGATAAAGGCAAAATGGAACGGCATTTCGAAGGTCTGCTCAGAAGCTATGGCATCAATCGCGTGGTTTTTGATACACGGCGCCTTCATGCGCTTAAAAATGATGATCCAACTGTGATTGAAGCCCAGAAAAAGAAACCCAAAACGCCGATTCGTTTTACTGCAACCGGCAGCAATCCGTTTGTACGGTTTGTGGGGGCAAATGATGTTTTGAACAACGAAGCCTATCTGAAAGAGTGGGCCATCATCACTGCCGACTGGATAAAAGACGGTAAACATCCCTACATTTTCATTCACTCACCCGATACGCTGTCAGCACCAACACTGGCAAGATTTTTCCACCAGGAACTTTCAAAATTAATCGACCTTAATCCCATGCCTGAATGGCCGGCAGAAATGGAGAACAAGCAGCTTGGTTTGTTTTGATTTCATGGTTCAAGGGTGCAAGGCGCAGGGGACAGGACTGAGGACCTGGCAGAGCACCCCGGCAAACCTGACGGGGTTCCTGCCAGAGTCCGGGTTCAAGGATTTTTGGGGAGTGGGGACTGCGGATTGTGGATGTCCAAACCCTCCCCAAACCACACACCGCACACCACGAACCACCCCGCACCCCGTCCCCACTTCATGGGTTTCTCTGTTTCGCGGTTCATCGGTTCTTCAGTTTCTTGAAACAACACACATTGCAACCAGTTCTGCTCCACCTGCTTTTTGTGATAAAAGAAAATTATTCCAAAAATTCACAATAAATTTCGAAACGTTTAACAGGTTGTTTTGAAACTTTCGGATGCCGAAGTTGCCGAAAGTGATGAGGAAAAACCCGGTATTATTCTTGATTATGATAAAGAGGGGAACATTGTTGGAATTGAACTGCTGGATGCCTCCCATAAAACCCAAAACCCGGCCACTCTTATTTATGAAGTTGCATAATTAATATGAAGTTGCATAATTAATAAACCCACCCGTCACCCATCCCTCGTCAGACCGCTTGAGTCGGTCAGACGAATGGTTGGGCCAATCCTTATTCAAGGTAATTCGTCAGACGAACTTCTTGTGCGGAACAGCTTCCTTCAATTGGGCATGTGTATTGGGAAAAAGTTATTGCCATTATTTATTCGTCAGACGAAGGCATGGAATTCGTGTTGAGGCACACCCGTCCCCCGTCCTCCGTCCCCGGTCACACATCCCCCGCAAACCGCATTGGATAAATTCAATAAATCGCTTAATAT
>SLPZ01000030.1 GCA_007131725.1 Balneolaceae bacterium | reverse complement strand
CGGGGCCCTACCAGGCTCATCTCACCTTTGAGGATGTTGATCAGCTGCGGCAGTTCGTCGAGGCTGGTCATGCGCAGAAAACGTCCGGCCCGGGTGATGCGCTGGTCGGCGCCGGCGCTGACGACCTGCTCGGAATGCTGGTCGATGGCGTCGGGGTCGCGGTGCGTCATGGTGCGGAACTTGAGCACCTGGAACGGCTTGCGATGCTGCCCGATGCGTTTCTGGCGGAACAGGACGGGGCCGGGCGAATCGAGTTTGATCCACACCGACAGCAGCGCCAGCAGCGGCGAGAGTACCACGAGGGCTGTAAAAGAGGATGCTATGTCAAGCAGTCGTTTCAATGCGTTCGTCCCGGGTAGCAGGTTGCGGTTTCTCTTCGTTCTGTTGTTTCTGCGGATGTTTTGCTGTCTGTACCTGATTTTGCCTCTGTTCCTGTTGCTTCTGTGTCTGTTGATCCAGCTCTTTCTGTGACTGTTTTTGCAGATGCTTCCGCTGCAGTTGCTCTTTAGATTTTCGGGTGGATGCGTTTTGTGCTGTTTCTTGTGGATTCGGCCATTCCGGTTGCGACGCCTCCTGCTCTTCGGGCAGCGGCTCCACGAGGCCCAGCGCCTCAAGGATGATGCGGTTGACCAGGGTTACATCGTATTTGTCGTGTGCCAGTCCGAGGCTGTTGCGCCCCATGACGTCGATCAGGTCCGGCTGGCGCAGGAAGATCTTCATGCGCGCGGCCAGCCCTTCGGCCGATTTGACAGGGACGAGGAAACCGTTCACCCAGTCGATCACCGTCTCGCGGCATCCGGGTGTGTCGGTAGTGATGACGGGACGGCCCGTGGCCATCGCCTCCAGCACCGAGCGCGGGGTGCCTTCACGGTAGGACGGCAGCACATATACGCTGCATTCTTTCAGGAAGGGACGGACATCCTTGACACCGCCAATAAACGAAACCGCGCCGTTGGCCTTCCACTGCTCCAGCTCATCGGCGGGAAGGGCATGCGGCAGATTGGGGTCATGCGGACCCACAACAACAAATTGCGCTTTCGGATAATCAGCGCTCAGCATTTCGGCGGCGCGGACGAATTCACGTACGCCTTTGTCCTGCAGCAGCCGTGCGATCATCAGGAAGGTGACCGGCTCGTCGGGCGGCATGGGCGGCGGAGACGACGGAAACCGCTCCAGATTGATCCCGGAGCCGTTCGTGCGCGTGATTTTGGCCTCGTCTTCCGGACCGATAATGCCCAGTTCACGGAAAAGCGCCAGGTCGTCCGGATTCTGGAAAAAAATGCGATCTGCGGCAGCCAGTCCTCGCCGGTAAAGCGATGAAGCCACTTGCCTTAGTACCCGCTGTTTGATGGTTTCCCCGGTAAACAGGTAACCCATTCCGGTGATCATGGCGGCGACCATGGGCACTCCGCTGGCCCGTGCGGCAAGCGACCCATAGATGACCGGTTTGATCGAATAGCTGTACACGATATCGGGCTTCCATTCGGCCATGAACTGCCGGAGCTGCCGGTAATACTTCCAGTCGGACCTCGGATCCATTCCGGTCCTGCTGAGCTCGATCAGGTCCCAGGAAATCCCGAGTTCCTCCACTTCCGGCAGGAAATCATACTCCGGAATAAGGGCATGGACCTGGTGGCCCAGATCCGTCATTTCCCGGATCAGGTCGCCCCGGTTTGCTATGAGAGACCGGGCATTGGCCGCTATGAAAAGGATCTTTTCAGGCAAAGTATCGGTTCGATGCGATTATTCGTGACAGGGTAATAATGTATCGGTAAGGGTTTTTTTCCGGATTGTACTCCGGCCGGTTGGCGCTGACGGCATTATGCGGATGTGGATATCTGCTGCTTTTGGGAATAATGATGAACAGTTCCGGTCTTTGCTCCCCTTTCAGCTCCCCGTCAAAGTCCTGTTTGACCAGTACGGACAGCTTTTCTTTTGTCGGATTCGATGAAATCATTTAAATCTCCGTTCTTGATACTGATGAAATGTCGCTGTGCTTATACCCCACTGATTCACTACCAGAACAATTGTCTGATTCTTAACCGGAGCTGCTGTTCAGATTCAGACTGCTGCACTGTTTTTACTAACATCTCCAAACTATCTCCAAATGCAGATAAAACCAAGTTTTTGACATTAGAATATCTTAATGATTCGGGGTGGATATGGGCCATTTGAGGCACAATGGCCATGTTTTTCACACAACCCGGAAACTCGAGAAAATTAGAAACTCTTAATCGCCATTTTTTCTTGCGATATGGCGCCCTTTCAAGGTCATTTTTTGGGTCAAGTGATTTTTCTGGGGATTACGCATAAAGCTTGCTCAACATAAACAGAATGAAAGTGGTGTCTCTGACTCCTTTCTGGTTTGCCCGGAACAGTTTTATTCTGGCGTTAAACGAATCCGCGCTAGCATTGGAGTTGCGGTTATCAAAGAAGTTTAAAATCGATTCTCTGTGCCAGTGAAGGCTCATAGCGGCGCTGTAAAAAGCCTTGTTGGCCGCTTTCTTGCTCTTTTGAATCCATTTATCCAGGGCGTATTCAGCGGCATTGCGATCCGTCAGGTTACATATCTGACGCAGCTGCAGTGTATGGTTGTACGCTTCTTCAAATTCAGGATATCGTTGATAGGCAATGAGCAAGCGCAGCCATTGATTGTTGTCTTTTATCTGTGATTCAAACTTCATTAACGCAAACCGGCTTCGTGCCAGCAACTGCTTGGGAGTATCCCCGTTGGCAAGTTCCTCGGGCCGATACTTTCGGCCAAATGCTCGAGCCTGGGCCATCTTCTGGTTTTCCTTCTCCAGTTCTTTGCGCCATTGATCGA
Source organism: Balneolaceae bacterium (assembly GCA_007131725.1). Classification (GTDB taxonomy): domain Bacteria; phylum Bacteroidota; class Rhodothermia; order Balneolales; family Balneolaceae; genus Rhodohalobacter. The sequence goes on along the minus strand of SLPZ01000030.1, from coordinate 2,083 downwards.
TACGCACTTGCTGCAAACAGCGTTGCGCCAGTTGAACTAAGTGATACGAAGTACCGCGCAGCAAAAGCGATGGGTTACGATTTTGGTATTGAAAAATACCTTGGTAACAGCCTTTTCAACTTTTTTGGCCATATCCATGGAAACTTCAAGCACCTTGGCCCGATCCAGCAACGGTAGTTTCTCCAGAACCCATACCAGATCAGCTGTACGGGTAAAAAATACTCTATGAGTTTCTTTTCCATGAACCGAAGTTACCAGTCTCGGCTCTCTCCCCAAGAAATTGATTTGATCCGAAAAATCTTTACATTGATGCGTTCAAGAGACGTTTTATATCCAAGCTTTTCCAAGCCTTGGTATACATCATTTGAATCTACTTGTCAATCTCAATTTTTAATATTGATCCCATGCGTATAAAAAAAGTCGTCAGAAGATTAAGCTACCCACTCCGATTAAAACCAGAGGCCAGGTGGGAGGAATACACAAAAAGCCATTTAGAAAAAGGATCAGATTATCATGATAGATTTGAAAGTCTTCCTGGGAGGAAATATATATGGGAATTAGAGAAATCGTTATTATTGAGAATTGCAAATGAAACAGGGCCGATCAAAAGACATTTAGATTTTGCGGGTGGCACTGGTCGTATTGCTGGGGTACTGGAAGATATAGCAGATCAACAGATAGTATTAGATGTATCTGATAAAATGTTAATGGTAGCCCGTGACCAACTAAAAAAAGCAGAAGTGATATGTGATGATTTTAATAATAGATTTCATGATGAAGAAATGACAAATTGTGATTTAATAACGGCTTTTAGATTTTTTCCAAATGCAGAACCAACTTTAAGAGATTCTGCTATGAAATTTATTGCCAAGAAGTTAAGCAACTCCGGCATATTAATTTGTAATAATCATAGGAACTTTTGGAGTATACCCTACTTCTTTCGTCGAGTTACCTTTAGGGGTGGTACATTTGGAATGACTAATAAAGAAATTATAAACTTGGCAGCCAAATATAATTTGAGATTAATAAAAGTCTATTCTATGGGAATACTACCTCAAACAGAAAAGTACTCAATTTTACCTTGGAAGGTTACCAATAACATTGAAAGGAATATCTTTACAAATATAGGAGATAAACATAGAAAAGGTTATAATGTAATCTATATATTTTCCAAATAGTATTCCATAACTGTCGCAAATGATGGAAGGGGATTACGCATAAAGCTTGCTCAACCTAAACAGGTAGAAGGTGGTGTCTCTGACTCCTTTCTGGTTTGCCCGGAACAGCTTTATTCTGGCGTTAAACGACTCCGCGCTAGCATTGGAGCGGTTATCAAAGAAGTTTAAAATCGATTCTCTGTGCCAGTGAAGGCTCATAGCGGCGCTGTAAAAGGCCTTGTTGGCCGCTCTCTCCCCAAGAAATTGATTTGATCCCATTTTTTCGGGATCAAAAACGCCGAAATTCCACGGAATTCTGCACACCCGGGGATCGGTGCATACACCTTCAACCGATTTTAGGGATAGGGCTGGTTACAGGCGGAACAAGATGGGCTGCGCTAAGTTTACGGCGGTAGCATAGCCGCTGGTGGAACATTTTTTTCCGCGGAACAACTGCCTCTGCAGTGCCCACGGAATCACTGTTTACTCATCTTCCGCGGTCCAATACTGTCCGCGCAAGAATTGTTCCGGTACATCTCTCCTGGTTACTTCAAGGCTTGGGAAGCCGGATAGTCGCTGAACATCAGGTTAATCTTCGTTATCTTGGAAGATCAAGCCATGAAAAACAGTTTTTCACAGTTCAAATACCCGCGTTAAAGGGAATCCTTTTTTGTCGTTTGAACCGACTCCCACCCTTTTCAGTGATTCGGGTGGAAACGTGTGTTCGTCGAAGGTATAGGTCCAGTGTGATCCGGGGGTGTAAAAGTCAAAATTATCGTGGTGAAACCGGCCATCCCGGGTTTCAATGGCAAGAAATGGCTGCGGACCGAATAGTGGCCTGTTGGCTTTCACATCCAGGATGATGTGGCCGGAGTTTTCTGTTTTTCGGAACCCGGCATGGAACAGATCTTCTACCGGCTCGACGT
>SLPZ01000124.1 GCA_007131725.1 Balneolaceae bacterium | reverse complement strand
TCCAGCCGCTGATCTATGAGTTCCTTTGGCCACCATTCGCCGCGCACCATTACTCCTGATTGTTCACGCATATTTCGGATGTCATCAAAAGGATTGGAATCCACTAATATCAGGTCGGCTCGTCTGCCCTCCTCAACAGTGCCAAACTCATCGGCCATATCGAAATAAATTCCGGCATTCCGGGTTCCCGTAACAAGCACTTCGTATGGAGTCAGTCCGGATGCCACCATCATTTCCATTTCATGATGAATGGAAAAACCGGGTACATTAAAAAACTGCGGTGCATCGGAGCCAAGCACAATGGGGGCGCCTTCATCGTGAAGCTCCCTGGTAAGCCTCTGCCTCAGCTCAACCAGGCGGCGGGCTGCATCGGGCTGAAAATCTTCTCTCGCCTGGAAATCATGTTTTGACTGTACCCAGCCATCCAGAACATCCTGCGGCATGTATCGCATTTCCGGCCACTGTATCATCTCTTCAGGGCTAACCGGCGATTCGAGATGCTCAACCAGGCTTAAAGTAGGCACATTCCAGGTACCGGCCTCTTTGGTTAACTCTATCGCAAGAGAAATTCTGTCTTCATCCACATATTCAATCACACCGCTGCCAAAAAAACCGGGGCTCTCTCCTTCTGCATTGGGATTTTCTTCAACCAAAAACTCTACATAGCGGTCTAAATGGTCGATTGATGCCTGCCCTGCTTCCAGTGCTCGTGCCAGACCAACTTCATGAGGAATATGGCCGGCAAATGGTAACCCAATCTCGTGTGCAACTTCTGCAACAGCCAGGTAGGCATCGAGTGAGAGGCTGCCCATTTTCATCAGGTCGAATCCGGCTTCCTGATATCCCCTTACAACCTCTTCTGCATCTGCCGGTTCGGATACATTATTTGGACTCAACCAGGGACTTGCGGCAAATACTACCGGTCCTGCCAGCTCACCTTCAATTACCCGTTCCCTCAATTCCAGGTGATATGGATGTCCCGCCATATTCCGGACTGTTGTAACTCCGTTAGAGATGTATAAAAACAGCACATCTTTTGCATACTGCCTGCGGTCGGGACCGGGAATATGTCCGTGCATTTCTGCAAGTCCCGGCATCAAATACTTTCCTGTACCATCAATTTCTGAAGCATCTTTAGGAATTTCCGTTTCATCAGCATTGCCAATTGTGTGGATGGTACCATCACGAATAACCACGGTTTGATTCTCCAGAATTGAATCATCCGACATAGGCAATACATTCACACCTACAAATGCATACGTGCCCGGCCCATCACTAATGATGACTTCGGGCTCAGGATCTTCACAGGCCATTAACAATACCAGTATGACAAATGAAAAAAGGACTTTAACAGTGATATTACTCATTTTTATTCCTCAGTTTTATGATTGAATTACAAAAAAGTTCAATTATAGTGAGTTGAAATATAATGCTGCATGGATAATAATCAAGCTATTAAACCTGACATTGACGAATGAAACAAAATTAATCTCCGACGGGAACGTGATGTTACTTGAAAGGTTTGTTATTTTTGCGTGATTAACTTTTAAATCAAATTCCATTGCAAGAGAATATCATTATACGCGGTGCCCGCGAACACAATCTCAAAAACATCGACATCGACATTCCCCGCGAGAAGCTGGTTGTTTTTACCGGGCTTTCGGGATCGGGCAAATCCTCCCTCGCCTTCGATACCATATATGCTGAAGGACAGCGCAGGTTCCTTGAATCACTTTCTGCCTATGCACGCCAGTTTCTCGGTATGATGGAGCGCCCTGATGTGGATTTTATCGACGGTTTGTCTCCGGTTATTTCCATCGATCAGAAAACTACCAACCGCAACCCGCGCTCTACGGTGGGCACGGTGACGGAAATTTATGATTTTTTGCGTCTTCTCTATGCCCGGATCGGCGTGCCCTATTCCTACATTTCGGGCAACAAGATGGAAAAACAGACATCCGACCAGATTGTAGAGGCCATCATGGATCTGCCTGCGGGCACCAAAGCCTACTGCCTGGCGCCGGTTGTTCGCGGCAGAAAAGGACACTATCGTGAGCTGTTTGAACAGATGCAAAAACAGGGATTCATCAAAGCCCGTGTGGATGGCAAACTGATTGATATCGAGGGAGAAATCAAGCTGGACCGATATAAAACCCATAATATTGAAGTGGTTGTGGACCGGTTTGTCATTTCTCATAAAAGTGAGAAACGGATTTCAGAAAGCGTGCATATGGCGCTCGAAATGGCCGACGGCAACCTGATTTTGGGTATCCAGGAAGACGGCATAATTCGCGACCAGGTTTTCTCAAAACATCTTTACGATCCGGAAAGCGGGCTTTCCTACGAAGACCCCGCACCAAATTTGTTCTCCTTCAATTCTCCCTACGGAGCCTGCAAGAAATGCAACGGGCTGGGATATCGCTACGATGTGAACCGGGACCTGGTGATCCAAAATCCCGAGCAGTCCATCAGCGAAGGGGCAATCCGGTTTTTGGGCGAACCCAGGGATATTTTCATTTTCAAACAACTACGGGCTGTTTTGGATAGTGTGGGATATGATTTTGAGACACCGGTCAATCAATTTTCCGAAAATGCACTCGATCTGCTGTTTGAAGGCGGCGACGATCAAAAGTTTAATGTCAGCTACGATTTCAAGAACAATAGTGTAACCTATAAACATCGTTTTTCAGGACTCAGGTCTATTATCCGCGATCAGTACGAAGATAGCAAATCGAATAAACAGCGCGACAAAGCCAGAGCATACCTGTCAAAAATTACCTGTCCGGAGTGCGGCGGCGGCCGGCTCAACAAAGAAGCGCTTAGTTACAAAATTGGCGGGTACACTATCCAGGATTTGGTAGAACAGGACATCAAAACCCTGAGGCTGACAGTTGGTAACCTGAAGTTAACCGAACGGCAGCGAAAAATTGGCCAGCAGGTGCTGAAAGAGGTGATCGACCGGATCGATTTTCTGCTGAATGTTGGGCTGAACTACCTTACACTGAACCGTGAAGCACAAACCCTGAGCGGCGGGGAAGCACAGCGCATCCGCCTTGCCACACAGATCGGAACCCAGCTTGTGGGTGTACTGTATATTCTGGATGAACCGAGTATCGGCCTTCATCAGCGTGATAATATCAAACTGATTCACTCGCTTGAAACGCTGAGGGACCTGGGCAACACCGTGATTGTGGTGGAGCACGACCGCGAAACCATCGAAAGTGCTGATTATGTGATTGATCTCGGTCCCGGAGCCGGAACCAAAGGCGGATATGTAGTCACCCAGGGAAAACCTGCCGATCTTGATCCCGAATCGATGACAACAAAGTTTATGCGGGATGAAGAAATGATACCCTACCCCAAAAAGCGAAGGAACGGAAATGGGAAAAAACTGACCATCAGAAATGCAACCGGGCATAACCTCAAAAATGTTGATCTGGCCATTCCTCTCGGCAGGTTTATTTGTGTAACTGGTGTGAGCGGCAGCGGGAAAAGTACTCTCATTAATCAAACTCTCGCGCCCATTTTGTCAAATGAGTTTTATAAATCGAAGGATGTGCCCCTGCCCTATCAATCGGTGGAGGGACTTCAGCATGTAGACAAAGTGATCTCCATCGATCAAAGCCCGATTGGCCGTACACCGAGATCGAACCCCGGTACTTACACCAAAGTATTTGATCACATTCGTTCCCTTTTTGCTGAACTGCCGGAATCCAAAATCCGGGGGTATGACCAAGGGCGGTTCTCCTTCAACGTAAAAGGCGGCCGCTGTGAAACCTGCCAGGGAGACGGCGTGCGAAAAATAGAGATGAACTTCCTGCCTGATATCTATGTGGACTGCGAAGCGTGCAACGGCAAACGCTATAACCGCGAAACTCTGGAAATTCATTACAAGGGAAAAAATATCTCCGATGTTCTGCAGATGCCGATCAATGAAGCTGTAGAATTTTTTGATTCGGTGCCCTCCATCAAGCGAAAACTGAAGACGCTCAATTCGGTCGGCCTCGGATATCTTACGATGGGCCAGTCGAGCACCACACTGAGCGGTGGTGAGGCACAGCGGATTAAACTGTCACGCGAACTTTCGAAAATCGGCACCGGTGACACAATTTACATCATGGATGAACCCACCACAGGCCTGCATTTCCAGGATGTGCGCATGCTGGTTGATGTGATTCAAAAACTGGTGAAAAAGGGCAATACCGTGATTGTGATCGAACACAACCTTGACCTGATAAAAGCGGCCGACTGGGTTATTGACCTCGGTCCTGAAGGCGGCCACGAAGGCGGAGAAATCATCGCAGAGGGAACACCAGAAGAGCTGGCCCAAATCAAAAAATGCTATACCGGACGGTATTTGAAGGAAGAATTTGAGCGGGAAAAGAAAACAAAAAACACTCTAACCTGATCATTACATGGCGCAAACAGCCTGTACTGAGCCTGCCTGGCTGTACGCTTCAGCAGACAGGCGGAGCCGAAGTATCTCGTTTGTGCCAAATGCTAATTCTCAGAGGTTCACTGCGCCCACCGCGATTAAAATGTTAAGAGATAATTTTTCATTCAAAGAACATTCACAATTCTATTGATATTGCCTGCTGATTTTCTAAAAACCTGCTATTGCCGAAAGTATTCATTTATGGCCTTTTATGAGCCAGAAAAGAAATGTCACAAACGAGACGTTTGCGCCATTATATAGCACAGAACTCTCTCAGGTTGTTGGATTCGGGGCCACTTTTCAGGGCGCAATAATCTTTTACCTGTAAAATCGTTACATCACTGATCTTCAGAAAAATTAGTTTGGCAACAGGCAGGTTTCTGCCTATTTTTAGAGTCTGATGAAAAACCACCTTTCTCACATATTTCGGTCGCTGACCATTTCAGTTGTGATGGCCGGATTTATGGCTCATT
>SLPZ01000042.1 GCA_007131725.1 Balneolaceae bacterium | reverse complement strand
TACGAGTGGCCCGGAAATGTCAGGGAATTAGCTACTGTAATTGAACGAGCTACCATACTCAGCAAAGGTTCAGAGTTGGATATTGAAACAGCATTGGGTATTCAGCCAAACACCGGCCAGGGGCCTTTACCGGCATCTAATAACAGCACACCTGAAATTTTTCCCGATTTGGAGGCAGTAGTGAAAAATCACATCGAAAAAGGGTTGAAACTCTGTAAAGGCCGGGTTGAGGGGCCATTTGGTGTTGCCAAAATGCTGAATATCAACCCGAATACATTGCGTGCACGAATGCGCAAACTCGGAATCAAATGGGAGAATTTCCGTCCGGAGTAAGTTTATCAAACTACCCAATTCAATAAAATAGATGAATTGTAATGTCACATTTAAAATGTTAGGCATGAGAAACATCCGAAGCCTTCATCAAAGCTACCATAAGGTTTGGGAGAAAAAATGAGCAATGTATTTATAAAACCCGACAGACTTCGGAAGCCCTGGCACCAACCCGCCATATTAGCGTTGGCACGGCAGTAGTGTGATGCTTCAGCTAAAAAGATTATTCAGCCTCAGCCTTCCTGGCATCTATGAACGATTTAATTCCCGCTGCCAGAAAAAAGATGCAGAGCACAGCCATTACGGACTGGCTGACTGCTGCAGACATTCTTTCAGGCTCATCTCCGCCGAAAATAAAGCCTGTCATGGCCGTAAGTCCGCCAAAAGATCCCCCAAGGCCAAGAATAGCCAGCAACAGTGCCCCGTGCATGGCGTGTTTGCGCATTTTTTCGCTTCGTTTGGCCAGTATTCCCAGGCCTCCAAAAGCCACTCCGAAAAAAGCCGGTATCAGTGCTGTAACACTGGCTCCCGCTGTGGCAATATAGGCTATCATGCCAAGTATGATGAGAATAATTCCGATGTTGATAGAAAGTTTGGGCATATCAGTTATAGTTTTTCTGGTTTTCAATTTCTGTGTTTATTCGTTTCAAAATACGGTTTACCCTTCTTCGGTTCACTCCAAGATCGCTGTACCCGACACGGCTGGCACTTTTCAGATGCAGGATACTCCGTTCGTCACCATCCGGCTGAACTAATAGTTTGACATCATCTTTGAACCCGAACAGAGGAATACGGTACACGGCATCAATCTGAAAGGATTCTGAACCTACTTGCAGTTCATGTGGATTCATATTCCGGACTGCCTTTCTTGTGACATTAAAAAGCTGAGCCGCAGGCAGATCATACTCAACGGCGTGAATGACACAATTTGGAGTATCCGGACATGGACTGAAAGGGGATTTAACCCCGGATGAGTCCGGAAAATCCGATGGTGTTGACCCCATAAATATTGTAAGAAAAAAGATTGCCAAGAGTTTTAAAACGAGTAATTAACAATTATCCGTAAGAACTGTTTGTAACTTTTGTCCATTCCGCTGTTCATAAAATTATCCTGCGATTTTTTTAAAACAGAAATGGTTCACGAGTGGTAAAATATCTGAACCTGCATGACCGGGACGCGAGGTTAAGTTGAGAAATAAAAGATGGTTATCTTGGTTAGAATTAAAGAATTTTATAACAAACAAAAACAGGCGGGCATAAAAAAAGTACCGGAGTACATTTGCTCATTTCATCTTGTAGGAATCATTGAACAAATAAGCTGCGGATTTCCAGCTTTTCATCAATCCTGCCGTAGCATTCATGACAACTGTACTCACTTGTAATTAGCACAAATTCCAAATGGTTGTCAATAAAAAAATCATCGATTTATCCACAACTTTCCCACAACTTTTACACATAGTTATCCACAATTTTTGAAGAATCACGCACTGTGGGGCATATTAAGGGATTTGTCTTTTCCATATAATTTGAACCTTCAATTTTGCTGTGCGCGGAGGCTGATTTTTTGACCTGACCAGATATCAAGAGGCACTAAACTATTTGTGGTTATACAGAAATTCTTGTGGGTTGATAATTCTGAAGAAAAGGAAAGCCCCCCACAAGAGATATTGAAATATTGCCACTGAAACACAGAAATGCACGGAATATTCTGTGACGTTCTGTAAATCCGTGGCAATAAAACGAGCTTTCATTTTCAGCATTGGGGTTGACTATTAATATTAACACAGTTTACTGAGATAGCTGTTGCTGTTATCTTAGTTTACAAGGCCCGTTAAACCAGGCATAAGACTTTAATTACGAAGGCTAATCAGTAAAGGAGATTAGAAGCGGCAGGACTAAAAAAACAGGCGAGTATAAAAAAAGTACCGGAGTACATTCATTCAGTTCATCTTGTGGGATTCATCGAATAAATAAGCTGCGGATTTCCAGCTTTTCATCAATCCTGCCGTAGCATTCATGACGACTGTACTCAGTTATAATAAGCACAATTTCCAAATGGTTGTCAATAAAAAAATCACTGACTTATCCACAACTTTCCCACAACTTTTGCACAGAATTATCCACAAATTTTGAGAAATACCGCTTTCTGAAGCCTATTGGTGGATTTGTACATTCCATAAAATTTATCCATTCAAATTTGTTGTGCGTGGAGACTGATTTTTTTTGATCTGAACAGATTTCAAGAGGCCTCAAATATATGTTTAGGGGACTCTGCAAATTAACGTGAGTTCGAAATAAGTTAAGTGGTTCAATAAAACTTTACACCTTTCGTTGGACTGTAAGTACATTGTAATTATATTTGAGTATCATTTCAAACAACGCCGAAGCCATGAAAACTAAATTAATTCGTATTGGAAACTCCCAGGGGGTACGAATTCCAAAACCCCTGATTGAGGAAAGTGGATTAACCGAAGAAATTGAGATGATTCTCAGAGATAATGAAATTGTCCTTCGGTCTGCCGAAACTGCCCGAAAAGATTGGGAGGCGTCTTTCGAAAAGATGGCAGAACAAGGTGATGATGCCTTATTAGATCAAAAAGAAATTGAAAAACCATCCGCGTGGGATGAAGCTGAGTGGACATGGTAGAAAGTAAGCAGGTCCGAAGGTTTGAAGTTCATCAGATTTCGCTTGATCCGACAAAAGGGTCTGAAATTAAGAAAACACGTCCCTGTTTAATCATTTCTCCTGATGAAATGAATAAGTATATCAGAACCGTAATTATCGCGCCGATGACTTCTACAATCAAAAATTATCCAACGCGGGTCACCACTACATTTCAAGGAAAAAAAGGGCAGATTGTTTTAGATCAAATTCGTACAGTAGATAAAAGCCGTTTGATAAAAAAACTTGGTACAATAAGCAGTTCAGCCGAAGAGAAAGTACTCAAGGTGTTGCTAGAAATGTTTGCTCCGTAGATTCGACTAAAGAATGGTGGCTTTAAGAGAATGCTGGTAATCAGAAAAGGAGTTTAATTGAAGCAGATCGGACAAAACAGGCGGACATAAAAAAAGTACCGGAGTACATTCATTCAGTTCATCTTGTAGGAATCATTGAACAAATAAGCTGCGGATTTCCAGCTCTTCATCAATTCTGCCGTAGCATTCATGACGACTGTACTCACTTGTAATTAATACAAATTCCAAATGGTTGTCAATAAAAAAATCGCTGATTTATCCACAACTTTCCCACAGAGTTATCCACAAATTTTAAGAAACATGGTTTTTTGGTACGCATAGACGGACTTGTCTTATTTACGAAATTTGCTTCATTAATTTTGTTGTGCGTGAAAAGAGTTTTATGATCGAAATTAAACTTTGATAGTGCAAAATTTTTTGTTGAAACAGGAGATGGAACTAACCCATCCCCCGGCCCCTTCCCTATGTCGGTGCAAAACAACGCACCGCCACAAGGAAGGGGTGTCTTTTTCCAGAAATTTCAGCCATACAAAAAAGCCCCTCCTTGCGGCGTGCTTTCCGCCGGAGGGAGGGGTTGGGGTGGGTCCGAAAAGTCAGACGGATTGATGCAAAATAATCCTAACAACACCCCTCACTCAAAACCCGTATAAGCTCCCATAAACAAAATGGTATTGGAGCTGTTTTCCCGGATAAAGAAGAGGAACGGCCGGTCGAGGCGGATGGTCAGATAATGTTTGCCACCGCCTCCGGCACTGAGTTCTCTGAATTCGATGACGGTAACTGCAGCCGCTTCACTTCCCTCCTCATCCAGCTTGATAACCGCACGGTGCATCACATCAGAAATATAAATTTGCTGGATATCGGTAATCCTGGAAAAATCTGCTTCAAACGAATCAAAAGGAAGCGTTAAACCCATTTCCATCAGGTCGAAAGGAAAATCGTCAATCTCATAATCCAGCTCAAACTTTGGCATGAAAACATTGATGGTATCCTGCTCAAGCCGGCTGGTGATGGATTGAAAGCGTGCTATCGTTAAATCCGGGATCAGCTCTTGCAGAGCGGCGTCTTCAGCCGGCATCAAAGCTGTGAACGAAAAACCGGCATCGCCGTACCACATATCCAGCGCCGTCCAGTCATCTCCCAGATAATAACGGAATTCGTGGCGGCCGGTCATCGTGGGTACTTCTATGGTGGTGTCGTCATCCCGGTAAAACCGGCGGTCTTCAGTCTCATCCGGATCAAACTGTACAGTCCAGTCTCCGTTAAAATAGATGGCGTTAATCAGGTACATCACCACAAGTGGGTCGATCTCATTAATCATCTCTTCAATCAGCCCTTTCGTCTTTTGCTCAATCCAGGCGTTGATGATGTCGGGCGCTTCGGGCTTGCTGAAATCGAGCCGTGATACCTCGGCATCGAAATAAGTTCTGTTTCGTTCCAGGAAATCCTCGAGTACCTGAAAATCTTCTCTTACCCATATCGAGTTGGCGATGTTCATCACTACTTTCGGATCGAGTGTGGTCAGCAGTTCAATCAGATCGCGATACGCCCGGTTGATCTCTTCGTTGGTCATGCCGGAGTAGCCAAAAAAGTCGCGCATCTGCTCGTAGGTATCACCGTCTGCACCGTTCAGTGCCATTGCAAATGCGGTGGAAATGCTGAGGGGTGAAACGAAAAATGGCTGGTTTCCCTCTTTTTCATGAAGCAAATTGAGTAGGCGGAAAGAAAAATCGTTGGACGCTTCTGCAACCAGTTTTTCCTGTGCGGAGAATTCGCGGGGCAGCTCCCGTTCGGTTTTATCTGTTCCGCCCGCAGAGCTGAACAGATCGCATCCTGATATGAACAATATCAACAACAATGGAAGAAGGTAAATGTGAAATCGGTACATTCTTTTAGTCTTGGTTTGAGTTGATGACTGTTGATATTACACGCGGGAAATGGAGGGCACCTATTAAGAAAGAAAAAGTTTTAAAAGAGTTGAGAGAGTGACCAGTCATGTTTCATTCGTCGAACAAAGACCTGACAGGTTTCTCAAAACCTGTCAGGTCTTATACTAAAAAATGACCTTGAAGCGTCTGGAGCGTAGCGGAAGTCCTTCAAGCGTCAAGGCATAAAAATTTAAGTTTTGAGCCCTGATACGGTGTCTGCCTTTTCGGACCTACCCCCGGCCGCTCCCTATCACACCAAAAAACGGTGTGACAAGGAGGGGAGCTCTTGAAAACCATTCAATACATAAAAAATTTAATGTCATCACTATTTGAACCGGAATTTTCTCACAGTCTCTCAAGAGAGGATTTAATTTACTTTGAACAGAATACCTGCAAAGTTTTCAGTAAAGCCATTTGTAAAATACCAAAAGAGTTTTTATCACAACAAATCACCGCCCTTCGCAGAGCTGCAGGCATTCATCAACAGAATTGGCCACTTTCAGGATATCTCCGTTTTTTTGTTTGATGAATCCGGTTGCCATGGCGTGATCGATCATGGAGAGAAGTGGATCAAAAAAACCGTTCAGGTTCAGTACTACCACCGGTTTTTTTAGTATGCCGATCTGGTTCCAGGTGATGATTTCGAGTAGCTCTTCAAGGGTGCCGAATCCGCCGGGCAGGGCAACAAAAGCATCAGCCCGCGAGGCCATTTCCGATTTTCTCTGATGCATGTCGTTTACGGCAATCAGCTCGGTAATTCCCTGGTGGGGCACTTCTCTTCTGAAAAGGCCTTTTGGAATGACACCGATAACCTCTCCGCCGGCTGACAATACTGCATCGGCCAGACGTCCCATAATTCCGATGGATGCCCCGCCGTAAATAAGCCTGTGACCCCGGGATCCAAGCTGTCTGCCAAACACTTCAGCCTGTTCTATAATGGAGGGATCATTTCCTGCAGAAGAGCCGCAATAGACACAAATATTCATGAATTTTCAGTTTTTGATGAAGAGTTTTTACAGCGGCATTGCGGTTCTTGCAGGTTTGCTTATTCGTGGCACCACTAAGAAGATGTATATAAAATAAAAGTTACCTTTTAAAAAGTGGTGCCACGAATTCTCAGAATATGAATCAGAGGCCCCACCAGGCAAAGACTACCCAGTCTTCGATATCGTCGGTATAGGGCGCAACAAGCTCCCTGTTGCGTTCGGGCACTCGCTCCATCTCCGCCTGTTTGGTTTCAAAATCCTCAATATTGATGTTGTAATTTCCTTCGCTTGCGGCTTTGGCCATCATGTCGATGTTGTAGGAGAAAAGTTCAACCCCCAGGGCCTGGTAGAACGACTGCTGCACAAACCGGTACTCTTCGAGCGAAAATCCGTGGTTGTTCAGGGCATCTACCTGCACCTGTTTGGCATCGGAATAGAGGCCGACGAGGTCACCGTAAATATTCATCATCTCACGGATGGTAGGGTCGCGATCTTCCAGTTCGGTGCCAAGCTCCTCATACTTCTCCTGGAATTCGGTGAGTATATTTTCCAGGCCTGCACGAATTTCACGCTGCACATTCACAAATCGGTCAACCTGGTCCTCACTGAGTTCGCCTTCCTCAGGTGGTGTGTATGAAGACTGATTGACGATTTGTTCATTCTTTTCATGAATATCCTGAAGAGCAGAAACGCCGCCCATCAAAGGTTTTACAAAAAAAGTGTATCCCAAAAATCCGCCGCCAACAACAACTACAAGGGCTGCTACGAGGCATCCTAAAGCAATTTTCTTTCCCATAAATGTATTCTGTTAAGTGAGAGTTTTTATAAAGGCCGTTTCGGAAAGATAGTATTTTTAAAGTGAAATAAAAGAAGATTAGGGGTATGAAATTACACCTATCAACAAATGCCTTATCAGTGAAATGAACCTAAGTTGTCAACATGATTGCTGATAAATCAAATCGCAGCAGCCATCATTCTATCAAGAATTTTTTCCAGCTTATCGACGAATAGCCGTACTTCTTCAACCGTGTTCTGCTTTCCAAAACTGATGCGGATACTTGAATTGGCAATCTCATCAGGCACGCCAATTCCCTTCAAAACATGTGAGGGTTCTGTGGCGCCCGATGTGCAGGCAGACCCGTTGGAGACACAAATACCATCGATATCGAGATTAAGCAGCAGCATTTCACCATCCAGGCCCTTTTGGTCGGGGGTGATGAACCCGATATTTAAAATGTGCGGGACACCGCCGGTTTTCGGTCCGTTGATCTGATAACGTCCTTCAAAATGCAGGCTTAAACCTTCGAGCATTTCTTTGCGCAATACTTCGAAATGTTTTTGATGATCGTTCATCTCATCCACCGCAAAACGGAGTGCAGAGGCCAAGCCCACTATTCCGGTAACATTTGAGGTTCCGCCGCGCCGCCTGCGTTCCTGGGAACCGCCCTGCAGCCAGGGAATCCATGGAGTGCCGTTTTTCACGTATAAAACACCTACACCTTTCGGCCCGTAAATTTTATGACCGCTGATGCTCAGTGCATCCATACCCAGCTCTTTCACATTTACCGGGATTTTTCCCACACTCTGCACCGTATCGGAATGAAAGGGCACACGCCTCTCATGGCAAATTTCCGCGATTTCTTTGATCGGGTTAACGGACCCAAGCTCGTTGTTTACGTGCATCAGCGAAACGATGGCTGTGTCTTCAGTAATGGCTTCTGCAACCTGCTCCGGATGGATGATGCCGTCTCGTCCAGGCTCCAGATAGATGACCTTGACACCCTGCATTTTCAGCGATTCGGCAGGATGGATAACTGCGTGATGTTCGACGGGGGATGTGATGACTTCGGTTTTCCGGGTTGCAGCAACCACACCTTTCAAAGCTGTATTATCACTTTCAGTACCGCCGCTTGTAAATATGACTTCAGAAGGTTCTGCACCGATTAATTCGGCTATCAACTCCCGGGCGTCTTCGATGGCTACTTTGGAAGCCCGCCCGAGCTGATGGGGTGAATCTGCATTTCCAAAATGCCGGTTAAAATAGGGAAGCATTTCTTCCATCACCCGTTCATCCACGGCGGTTGTGGCTGCATTGTCAAAATAAACTGAATCCATTACCTGATGTGTTGTTTGAATTTGTGTGCGTGCAAAATATTTAAAATGCCGGATAAAAACAGCAGCGAAACTCATTGGGTTTATCCAGAAACCATCTCCGAAATTTATTCAGCTTTTTAGCTCTTTTTTCTTCCAATACCCATGCTTTCGCCGTATTTTTAAGGGATTGATAACATTTAAATAAAGATCAAAAAAAATGGCAAAACTAACTTTAAATGATATAGAACTGGAAGGGAAAACGGTTTTAATGAGAGTAGATTTTAATGTTCCCATAAAAGAGGGTGTAATTAGTGACGATAACCGTATTGTCCAGGCACTGAAATCAATCAAATTTGTGGTTGATGCCGGGGCAAAACTGATTTTGACCAGCCACCTCGGCAGGCCGGCAAACGAACCAGACCCTCAATTCAGCCTAAAACCGGTGGCCGATCACCTGGCAACACTGGTGGATGTGCCGGTTCACTTTGGCGAAGACTGCATCGGAGAAAAGCGTGATGCGGTGGTTAACAAGGCAAAAGCAGGTGAAATTGTACTGCTCGAAAATGTGCGGTTCCATCCCGGAGAGAAGAAAAATGATCCCGAATTTTCTAAAGAGCTGGCAAAAGGCGCCGATCTTTTTGTGAATGATGCATTCGGCAGCAGCCATCGTGCGCATTCTTCAGTGGCCGGCGTAACCGAATACCTGCAGCCTTCAGTTTCGGGTTTCCTGCTCGAAAAAGAAATTCAATATCTCGAAGAGAGTGTAAATAATCCCAGGCGCCCGTTTGTGGCCATTCTGGGCGGAGCGAAAGTATCGGATAAAATTGGAGTAATCGACAATCTCCTTTCTAAAGTAGACAGCATTTTGATTGGAGGCGGCATGACCTACACATTCTATAAAGCCAAAGGCCTGCCTATTGGAAATTCCCTGGTTGAGGAAGACAAAGTTGAACTTGCCGGTGAACTGATGAAAAAAGCTGAAGAGGCCGGAGTAAGCTTTTTACTGCCTATTGATTCGGTTGTGGCCAAAGAGTTTAATAACGATGCCGATCACAAAGTTGTGGATGAAGACGGTATTGAAGATGGATGGATGGCGCTGGATATTGGCCCGCAGTCGGTTGTGGCGTTTGGCAACCAGATCAAAAATGCGCAGACGATTGTCTGGAACGGCCCGATGGGCGTGTTTGAAATGCCAAATTTTGCGGAAGGCACGTTTGAAGTGGCCAAAGCACTGGCAGCCGCAACGGAAAACGGAGCCACCTCAATTATCGGAGGCGGTGATTCGTCATCGGCCATCAAGAAAGCCGGACTTGAAGATAAAGTTTCTCACGTCTCGACAGGTGGCGGGGCAAGTCTTGAATACCTGGAAGGCAAGGAGCTCCCAGGCGTTGCTGCACTTACGGATAAGTAAACACTTCAGATCATAACAAATTTAGCGACCTGCCAGAGTGCGACAGCTCCTGGCAGAGTCGCTCAAATCAGGAGCGTCCGCCTGTCTCATAACTGGCGCAAGCGTCCGCTTGTGTTAGTACCATGTTGCTGAAATTTAGGCGCTTAAAGCGCCGTTAATACCAACATTTTGTCGATATTGAGTTGACAGTTGACAAAATTTGTCAACTGTCAACTGCCTTTTGTCAACTTCTCCCAAAGGGCTTATTTCGCCGAGGAAATACTTAGCTTCTAACTTTTTTGGGCTTTTCTGGTTTAGCCTCATTTTCAACCGCAGCCAATTCCCGCTGTTTGTCTAAAACGCCGTTGGGCATCAGTTTTCTGAATTGTCGTTTTTCATTTTCCCAGTCTGCCAAAAATTGCTCTGCCGTTTTGCTTTGGGTGAATTTGTGATAATCGGTCAGCATTTCTTTCAGCTCATTTGCCGATTCTTCATCCATTTCGAGCGGTGTTACATACTCTTCGTTAATCTGGTGGATCTGATCTTCCCTCAGATAGAGTACACCGCCCGTCATACCCGCGCCCACATTTCTGGAAACAGGCCCTAAAATGGCTACGGTTCCGTTGGTCATGTATTCGCAGGGATGCAGCCCTGTCCCTTCAACCACGGCCACTGCGCCGCTGTTACGTACGGCGAAACGATCGCCCGCCATTCCGTGAACATAAAGTTTTCCTCCGGTGGCTCCATACAGCGCACAGTTGCCGATTATGGCATTTTCTGCGGGATTGTATGTTGAGTTTTTCGGAGGATTGATCACAACAAATCCGCCCGACATAGTTTTGCAGACAGAATCGTTGGCTTCGCCCCGAAGGCTCACTTTTACGCCTTCAGTCAGAAATACACAGAATCCCTGTCCGGCGCTTCCTTCAAACGAGAGGTCAATATCTCCGTAGAAGTGATGATCGGATTCGGCAATGCCCTTTTCTTTGATCTCCGCCATGCGTTTGCCGGAAATTTTCTGGGCAATTTTGCCGCTCAGTGTTGCCAGTGCAGCGCGGTCGTTTGTGGTAATTTTATCTGAATACTGGAATTTACCTTCTTTTTCTACAGCTTCTTCAGACAGGTCCACCAGCTTCTGATTAAACTCGTTCACACCTTCATTGAAGAGGTTGGGAGAGGTATTGTAGGTATCCAGAGGTTCACCGGAAAAGTAGGCCAGGTCTATCTTGCGGGAGTCAACAAGATCATAGTGTGCATCTTTCAGTTTTAAAAGATCAATTCTTCCGATAATATCCTTCAGTGATTTAGCTCCCAGTTTTGCAAGGTACCTTCTCACATCTTCGGCAAGCATATCCATCATTCTGATGACATGCTCTTTTTCGCCTTTATATTTGGCTTTAAATTTAGGATTGTGCGTTGCAATTCCGGTCGGACAGGTGTTTTTCTCACAAATACGTGCCATTACGCAGCCCTCGGCTACCAGCAGCAATTTGCCGAAATCGTAGCCTTCGGCTCCAAGAAGAGCCGCGTTAATGATGTCTTCACCGGTGTGCAGGCCACCGTCGGTACGGAGTTCAACAAATTCACGCAGACCGTGTTCGCAAAGTGTTCGGTGCACCTCAAGCAGGCCGATTTCCCACGGCAGGCCGGCATGTTTCATGGAAGTCAGTGTGGCCGCGCCGGTACCGCCGTCTCCACCAGAAACGTGGATTACATCGGCGCCCGCCTTGGCAACGCCAACAGCAATGGTTCCGATATTAGCACCGGATACGAGTTTCACGTTAACTTTGGCATCCGGTTTGATCTGCTTAAGTTCATAGATAAGCTGTTTCAGATCTTCGATACTGTAAATATCGTGAAGCGGCGGTGGTGAAATCAGGTCGAAGCCCGGTTCGCTGTGGCGTGCAAAAGCAATATCTTCGTTTACTTTTACGCCCATTAGCTGACCGCCTTCACCCGGCTTGGCGCCCTGTGCAATTTTGATCTGTATTTCTTGCCCGGCCACTAAATATTCTGCGGTTACTCCAAAACGCCCGCTGGCCACCTGCTTTACCGATCCTGTAATTCCAAGCGTGTAGTAGAACGGGTTTTCGCCACCCTCTCCGCTGTTGCTTCGCCCCCCGATCTCTTTCATGGCCAGAAAAATATCCCGCTGCGATTCATCGCTGATAGCCCCGAAGCTCATAGCTCCCGAGCCGAATCGTTTTGTAACAGCACGCCTGTCTTCAACCTCATTTATGTCGATCTCATCACCGGCAGGCTTGTAAGTAAAAAGATGACGCAGGTTTACGGGGTCGTTTTCTTCACCCAATTTCAGATACTCGCTGTACAACTCGAGATCGTTTAGGTTGAACTCACTATTACGAACCAGTTTATGAATAATTTTTGAGCGGGTGTTGGTCATGGAGTGTTTTTCACCAGCCTTGCCACGATTGTGTTCCTTGTACTGATAGGTGTGAATCGGTTTGTCATCGGCCTTCATCTCTTCGGCAACACGTGAATGCTCAATGATTTGCCGAACCACTTCTTTGATGTCGATACCGCCAACCGGTGAAAAAACCCCGGGGAAAAAGAGATCCTGCAGTTCCTGACCAATGCCCAGAGCGGTAAATAATTTAGAGCTTTGATAACTTCTTGCCACCGAAATCCCGGACTTAGACATAATTTTCAGCAGGCCAGAATTGTAAGATTTAATCAGGTTTTCTTCCCGTACGTCGGGTGAAAGCTTTTTGGTTTTTCTGTGTTCATCATATCGCGCAAATTCGAGTGCCCGGTATGGACAAACGGCTGTTGCGCCAAAACCGATAAGTGCGGCAAAATGGTGGGTATTTTTTACCTCGGCAGTATCCACCACGATGGATGCATTCAGCCTCAGCCCCGAATCATTCAGTGCATTCACAAGAGCGCGGAGCATCAGGAGGCTTGGGATAGGTGGCTGTCTGAACGTAGCTTTTCTGTCGCTGATAATCAGAATGGTTGCACCTTTTTGTACCGCTTGAATGGCTTTTTGTGTGATGTTGCGGATACTGGATCTGAACCCGACATCACCATGGTCGCGGTTAAAAATCATGTCAAACTCCGCTGTTTTGATTCGCGACGGAGATTCGTTAATTCCTCTGAGAGTTTTCATCTGGCCGAGTGAAAGCATCGGGCTTTCAATTTCAAAACCGGGGAACTGGGGTATCAGTTCTTTGGGCGCAAAAATATTGGGACGCTTGCCCAGGTACATGCTCAGGTCGGTCACCATTTTTTCCCGGATGTAGTCGAGTGGTGGATTTGTGACCTGGGCAAAATTTTGATAAAAATAGTCGAAAAACGACCTCGGCTGATCTGAAAAAATTGCGGGACGTGCCGTATCACCCATCGAACCAATCGGCTCTTTGCCTTCGGCGACCATCGGTACGAGCAGGTTCTCGATATCCTCTCGGGTATATTTGAAGAGATGCAGGTTTGCAAAACTCTGGTCGGTTTCCTCAAGAACTTCGGGCAGAAGCTTTTCAAGCCGGTGTTCAAATTTAGCATCGTAATTTTCGCGGGAGTAGCTCGGATCCCTGAAATGCACTCGTCCCGTGTTCATATCCAGTTTAATTCCGTTTCCTGCCTGGAGGGTTCCTTTGGCTTCAACCTTGCTCTCATCAACCACAAATGAGCCTGCTTCAGAGCTCAGGTATAGGTGGTCGCCGGTTATCATCCATCGGCAGGGACGAAAACCGTTTCGATCGAGACGCCCCCCGATGGATGAGCCGTTTGAATAAGAGATAAATGCTGGACCGTCCCAGGGTTCCATCGCCCTGCTCCAAAATTTGTAGAAACTGTTGCCATGCGTTGCAGGCGGGATCATGATGGCGAGAATATCCTCAACAAACGGGATACTGCTGCGATATACCAGCGATTCAACCATTTCATTCAAACTTCCTGAATCACTGATCTGCTCGCGTGTAAGAAGTTCATCTTTACGGACTCCAAGATATTTCTCACGCGAAATGGCCCATGACCGGTTTCCTGTGATGGTATTGATTTCGCCATTGTGCGCAATGATGCGGAATGGCTGGATTTTATCCCACGATGTTTTGGTGTTGGTTGAAAAACGCCTGTGGAAAAGTGCGAAACGCGTTTTATATTCGGGATTTTGGAGGTCGAGATAAAAATCTTTTAATGAAGCAGATTTGGTAAGTGCTTTATAAATAATGGTTCTTGCAGAGAGCGAAGTAAAGAAAAATTCACGTATAATACCTTCTTCTTTTTCTTTTGTTCGGGTCATCTGCTTGGCGTTAAAAAGTAGCTTATCGAAAGAGCTGTCTGTCCGGCAATAATCGGGTCTCTCAATGATGGCGTGCAAAATAAAAGGCATGCTTTCTCTCGCAATTTCGCCCAATACAGTAGGGTCGATAGGAACTGTTCGGTACTCAAGAACTTTTAATCCATAAAACTGGAATGTGTTTTCAAAAATCCTGAGTGCTTTTCTCCGGCGCTGGCTGTCGTGAGGTGCAAAAATCGTGGCAACAGCAACTTCACCTTTCTCATACCCGAATAACTCGAACGGAATATCGGTCTTAATGCCGGCGCCATCACTGGAAACAAGATCGGCATTGCATGCGCCACGATGCTCTACACAGCTTAGTGCATGTATAGCCGACTGAAGCGTTTCGTTGGAATAATGATTTTTTCTGCTGGCAATAAAGCCAACCCCGCAGGATGACTTTTCTGTAAATTGATTTGGTTTATTCATATTGAAGAAGAATTCGAGCTGTTGGGAAAAGAGATTTACGCCTATAAATAATGGCATAAATTGCTCTGAATGCAATTAATTTTTTTCTGGAAGCGCTTTTAAGTAATTTATTTAATCAGAAAAGAAATTTTGTATAATTAATTTAAATATAAAAGGGCTGGCATTCTAATTTAAATCATTACAAAATGACTTGTCAGTTTTCTAAAACCTCACTCTTGCCTGCAAACCAATGTCACTTCTTCGATTTCCATTGATCTGAGCAAGACCGCTCCCGATTACATTCCGGTTTTCGTAAACGGTGGTTCCTGCTTTAAACCAGAAGTCGAGCCAGTCGGATGCCTGATAATTCAGCACCACATACATTCTCTGGCCCTGGTCGAAAAGCATGGTGTTGGAGAGAACGTAGAGCAGGTCGTTTTCGAATTGAAAAACCCTGGAATCAAAATCATCGGTATCAAACATGGTAACACGGGCGTCTACCCGGAGGCGGTGATGCGGGAAAAACCGGATATCCTGAAATACGAGATATCCCCAGCTCTCATCGCTGTTGGCTGCCCGGGCGCGAACCAGATCGAAGCGTGTTCTCAGCCTTACTCTTGGATGCACCTGGTACTCGGCCTGGAAACGGGCATTGGACCTGATATTATCATCCAGCAGGCGTATATCCCTGCCCATTTCGTCGGTTGAGGAGTACTCCTGATCCCTGATTTTTGACCTGAACAGAGCGTAGAGATTGAGTGTAGGCCGGGGACGGTATTCGATTAATCCCAGCCAATCAAAACCGGATGTTGGCTGGCGGGTTTGAAATCTTGGCGCCGGAAAATGGAACTGGTCAAAATAGGTGCTCAGGCGAATTTCTTCAGTCAGATCATGCTGCAGGCCGATGTAAAAACCCTGCTCGTTTCTGGGCCGGCCGGATTGTTCGCCAAAACCTGAACCAAAAATAGATTGCAGTGCCTTGTCGTAATTTCTATATGCCATTACCAGGTCGGTTTGAAGCCCGATTTCAAAGTTTGCTCCCGTCAGCAAACCGTACCCACCGTTATCGGTGTAGGCAGCTTCACCAAAAAGCATGGTTGTGCCAATCAACAGGCGATAATCTGCAGCGTAACCTGAGAGTTCTCGTCCGGCAAAATTGTGAGCCTGGTAGGGCTGGCTGCCGCGAGCTATGGTTTTGTCGAACCGGTTGTGGAAGGCACTCACTCCCAAAAATCCGTAGGGAAGTTCGGCACGGATGCGTCCGCCGAATGTTTCCTGTCCGAGGTTGTTTCTCCGGTCGCGTTCGGCCAGTGTGCGGTGCAATCCGCTTTCGGTGGGAAAGTTCACGGTTTCTTCGTCAATTACTGTGGCTGTTCTTTGGCGGTTTGAGTAGAAACCGGTAACCTGAAGCCGGTTTCCATAGGTGGCAGCCACTCCGCGAAAACCAATCGCTTCCTGTGCGGATGTAAAAGGCCGGACACCTCTCTCATTTTTTGAAACGCTGCGGATCACATCGCGTCCTTTTCCAAAAGCCCCACCGCTCCAGAGCAGCAGTCCCTGGCCAAAGGCAACACTGTAATCACCCACCACAAGGGTGCGCAGCCTGCCCAAATCCTGCAGGGCAATATGCCACGAGTTGAAATCAAAATCTGTGGGGCCGCTGAGCGGTTCACCCGGATCTTTATCCTGGGTAAGGTTCAGGGAAAGATGGTTGCTGGTGAACCGGAAACGCTGATAATATTTAATAGGACTTCCAATGTAACCGCCGAGTGTATCGGGCCGGGTGTAGCCTTCCTGCTCTTCCAGCACTTGTTGAAATCTTGAGAAACCTTCGAACCGGCCATTGTTGGTCCAGAAACGCGGATTAAGGTACAAGTCGCGGCTTAATTCCCTGCCAGTGCCCACGGTAATGTAGGGGCGGATGCGGCTCAAAGTAACCGGACCGATTCCGCTCACATTCACAAGGTCATCAACACTTGAAAAAGGCGCCTCACGCCTTCTGTGATCTACTATATTTTGAGCAAGCCGGAAATTCAGCCCCGGAATCTGGAGAAGATCGTCAACCCCGGCTCTGTTAATATTCATGGGATTGGCTGCCAGGTTTTCCAGGAATTCGATGAGTTCTTCGAGGTCCAATTCCGATTCTTCAGGGTCAATTTCTTCAATTGCGCGTTCAAGGTCGCGTTCAACCTGCACACGCACCGTATCCTGATCCTGGGCAAAAAGCTGAACGGCCGGAAAAATCAAAAAAGCGAAAAAAAAGATCAGAAAAAAAACAGTTCCGGTTTTGTCTCGATATGTACAGGAGTAAATCAGATGCATATTTTAGAATCGGACACCAAGATCGAGTGCAGGACTAAGCCCCAGCGGATTGTGTTGCTGCAAGCCAAAATTAATCTGCCAGGATTCCGCCAGGTATCCAAAGCCGAAGGAGTAGGTTTCCGGTTTTGTGGTGATGCCTGCCCGTGCAAAAAGCGAGCTGATGACTTCGAACTGAAGGCCTGCCCGGAACGATATGGGGAACATCACATCTTTCACCACTTCGGTGGTAATGAGGGCATCTCCGGTTAGCTGATAGCTGATTCCCGCAGCAAGTTCACGCGGCAAATCTTCATCGGTATCTCCGTACGAGGGTTGATTGAGATTGGTTGCCCGTGCACCGAACCAGAGGCCTTCGGCAACTTCTGTGGCCAGGCCGATATCCACCCCGACAGCTCCTGCAGATCCATAATTTCCCCCCTGAAACACATGTATGTAGGACACAGACCCGCCATAATGAAAATTACCCAGGCTGTTTTTGTAAGCAAGCAGAAAGCGGTTTTCGTTGAAAAGGTTAAATCCGTAGCGGTGAACTCCTGCGCCAAGTGTTCCCCAGCCGGTTTGATAGTTAACTGTTGCCGCCATGTCTGTAATCTCGGCAATGCCAACATATCGGAATCCATAAAATGAAACGCTGTTCCTATCCGTTGGCATCATAGCCACGTTGCTGAACGCAGACCAGGAGCTGGATGGCAGGGCAACCCCGGTTTGGCCCATGGAAATGGATTTTGCACCCATGACGCTTTGGCCGAATACGACACCGGCAGGCAGGAAATAGGCAGCAGCAATAAATATGGACAGCAGGCAAATTAGTTGTAACCTTTGTATCATATAAACAAATTCAGGAAAAAATTTCTTACAGTATCAGAAGATGAAATTTAAACTTCAAATAATTTGGTTAAAAAGTTTACTTTTTAGCTATTTGATATTCTTTATGGCAGGAAAAGTAACTGCACAGGAGTTTAATTGCTCGGTTAATGTTAACGACAGGCAAATCAGCGGATCGTCGTACGATTATGTTTCCGAGCTCTCAGGCGATATCGAGAATTACCTAAATGACTATCGCTGGACAAATGACCGCTATGAAGACCACGAACGGATTTTATGCAATATGCAGATTGTGCTGACGAATGTGGATAGTAATTTTAATTACACCTCGGAAGTGGTGATTACCATGAGGCGGCCCATCTATAACACCAATCAGCAGTCTTTAACAATTGTGCTGAGTGATAACAACTGGCGGTTTCATTACCCGAGAAACAAAAACCTGATCCATGATGATCTTCAGTTCGATGACCTGGCCAGTTTCCTTGATTTTTACGCTTACATCATGCTCGGGTTTGATTACGACAGCTTTGCGGAGCTTGGGGGATCCCAGCATTTCAGAAGCGCAGAAAATGTTTTTGAATTGGGACAAAATTCGGGTGTTCAGGGCTGGGGGCGCTCCATAGGTGCGCAGAGAAATCGGTACGGTCTTATCACAGACCTCCGGAATCCGGCTTATGAAGATCTCCGAAAAGCCATTTACCGGTACCACAGGCTTGGTTTAGACCAGTTCACCATCGATCCTGAAATTGCCCGGAACCAGGTGCTCAGCGCACTGGATTTACTGAGAGAAAATAAGAGAGTAACCAGCAACAATTACCTTTTCGACATCTTTTTCAGCACCAAATACACCGAAATTGTGGCTCTGTTCCGTGATGCCGATGTTGAAACCCGGCTGGAAGCTTACAATCTGCTCAGAGATGTCGATCCCGCCCACTCATCAGAGTATGAAAGGCTGCAAAATTAAGCCAGAATTAAGAGTTAGTTATATAATTCCGTAGTTAATATTGGTGATATTTAATTTAGTTATTAATTGGTTATTTGAGAATTCCCCCTCCTTGACACACCGCTTTTTGGTGAGATAGAGTTGGGCTGGTGCTGACATTACCCATAAAAAATTATGTACTGGCTATGATGTTTACTATGCAAACAATCCGGCCTTGAATAAATTGGCGATACAGTGAATCTGTAGATGCGCGAAAGAACAATTCGTTACCGGCCAGGTCTTTTGATTACAGCGACAAACCGTGATGGACCATTCGAAATGTTCAGCGCAGCTACAATGAGCGCGCCAATTTATTCACAGCCTTGATTTTTTGGTTCGTTTTGGATCAAGCCAAAATGAACAACACATAGCCTTTCGTTTTTAAGTATTGTGCTAAATTAAAAAACATTCAAAAATCTGTTTTACATGGGTAATGTCAGGGGTGGGTCCGAAAAGACAAATATCTCTGTTTGAAAATTTGAACTTAATTTCTTGGAATCGAAGTTTTTTGATTTTTTTTGAAAAATCTCTGAACAGAGGAGATTGAATTCAGTATTCAGAAAAATTTCCTTATTCTTGATGCTGTACTCATTCATTAAAAAAAGAATCTAACTATAAGTGATGAAAGGAATTGTATTGGCCGGTGGCACCGGATCCAGGTTATATCCACTAACAAAAGTTACCAATAAACACCTTCTTCCCGTAGGCAGCAAGCCGATGATCTATTACCCGATTGAAAAACTGACCGAAGTGGGGATAGAAGAAATTTTGATTGTAACCGGCACCGAACACATGGGAGATGTAGTAAACCTGCTGGGTTCCGGTAAAGATTTTGGATGCCGGTTTACCTACAAAGTTCAGGACGAAGCAGGAGGAATTGCACAGGCACTTGGCCTGGCTGAAAACTTTGCAGGCGATGAGCCGATGACCGTTATTTTGGGTGATAATATTTTTGAGGCCGGCCTGTCGAAAGCAATCGAAAATTTTCCCGGAACCGGCGCACAGATTATGATAAAAAAAGTGGAAGATCCCGAGCGTTTTGGCGTTGCCGAGCTGGAGGGTGATAAAATTATCGGGATTCAAGAAAAGCCTGAAAAACCCAAATCCGATTATGCTGTTACGGGAATCTACATGTACGATTCCACCGTATTTGATTTGATCAAAAACCTGGAACCCTCAAGCCGGGGAGAACTGGAAATTACGGATGTGAATAATTATTACATCAAACAGGGAGCTATGCGCTATTCTATCCTGGAAGGGTGGTGGACCGATGCCGGAACACCCGATTCGTATATTGTGGCCAACAACCTTGCACACAAACTGTAATCGGGCATGAAATATTTGGTAACCGGGGCCTCGGGTCAGCTCGGCAGTGAGTGGCTCAGATATTTCAGGGAAAACCAGATTCCGTTTACCGGGTACAATTCGGCTCAGTTTGACATCACTGACAAATATTCGGCAGAACAGATTATAGATGAAGACAAGCCGGACGTTGTAATTAATTGTGCTGCATACACGAAAGTTGACCAGGCAGAAAGCGAGCCGGATAAGGCCTTTCTGGTGAATGAAACAGGCGTGAAAAATCTTGCTGAGGCTTGCAGCAAAAGAGGAATTAATTTGATTCATTACAGCACTGATTATGTTTTTTCGGGGGCGAAAAAAGATCGGGAAAGATACCCTGACGGCTACCCGGAAGATGCACCGAGTGATCCGATAAATATTTATGGAAAATCGAAACGAGCCGGAGAAATTGTGCTGGAAAACAGCTCTGCAAACTGGCTGTTAATCCGCGTGTCCTGGCTTTGCGGGGCATCGGGCAGCAACTTTGTAAAAACTATGCTGATGCTGTCTGAAGCAAGAGATCGGATCGATGTTGTTTCTGATCAGACCGGCAGCCCCTCTTTTACTTTTGATGTGGTTGAAAAAACAATTCAGCTTATGCAAAAAGAACTCACCGGTATTTTTCATGTCAGCAGCCGGGGAGAAATTAGCTGGGCAGATTTTGCACGGGAAATTTTTGAACTCTCAGGTAAAACTACAGATGTGCAAAATATTTCATCTTCCGAATTTCCCGTAGCGGCAAAACGCCCGTCTTTTTCTCTGCTTTCAAATCAAAAAATTATATCAGCCGGATTGAAACCGGCAGACAGGAGGGAAGCTTTAAAAAGATTGTTACAACAAATAAAATTATCTTAAACGCACTTTGTAAATACTTAAAAGAATATCTATGAATTTTAAAGAAACCTCGCTTGAAGGTGTCTGGCTGATAGAACCCAGAATTTTTGAAGATGGCCGCGGCCACTTTCTGGAAGCATTCAGGCAGGAAATATTCCGTCAAAAGGGACTTGAGTTTAACTTTGTACAGGATAATATTTCGACTTCGGTGAAAGGCACTTTGAGAGGGCTGCATTATCAAATACCACCGTGGTCTCAGGCAAAACTGGTGATGGCGATAGAAGGAGAAATTCTGGATGTAGCCGTTGACCTTCGTAAAGAATCTCCCACATTCGGGCGGTATTATTCTGCTACATTGAATTATAAAAACCGCAAGATGATTTTGGTGCCTGCCGGGTTTGCTCATGGTTTTTCTGTGCTCTCAGAAAATGCAACTGTATTTTACAAGTGCAATCAGTATTATCATAAAGCCTCGGAAAGAGGCTTGCGATGGAACGATCCTTCCATCGATATTGACTGGCAAATTGAGGAGCCGATTTTGTCAGAAAAAGATCAGTCATTGCCTCTGCTGAAGGATATTCAGCAGGAAAACCTTTTTTAATGTTTAAATTATTCTCAAGAATAAAATCAAAAAAGCTATGAAAATTATTGTAACAGGTGGTGCGGGATTTATCGGGTCTAACCTGATTCTCTATCTGTATGAGAACTATCCTGAAGTTGAAATTTTGAATATCGACAAACTTACCTACGCATCTGACCCGAGCTATCTGAAACCGATCAAAGATTCTAAACGCTACCATTTCAAGCGCCTGGATATTGTTGACCGCAGGGCTGTGCAGGATATTATTCAAAATTTCCGGCCCGATGGAATTATACATCTCGCTGCCGAATCTCATGTGGATAATTCGATAAAAGGTCCGGAACCGTTCATCCATTCCAATGTGGTGGGCACGTTTAACCTGCTGGATGAATGCCGGTTGTTGTGGCAGGATAAAAATTTTGTAGGTGTTGCACAGCGGTTTTTGCACATATCTACCGATGAAGTGTATGGCACGCTTGGTGAAACGGGTTATTTTTCGGAAACAACACCTTACGCTCCCAACTCACCCTATTCGGCATCGAAAGCAGGGAGTGATTTTTTGGTTCGTTCCTACCATCATACCTTTGGGATGAATACAGTCATCACCAACTGTTCCAACAACTATGGGCCGCATCAGCACGAAGAGAAACTGATTCCCACCGTCATCAGAAAAGCCCTTGCCGGAGAGCCGATTCCGGTTTACGGCAAAGGCGAAAATGTCCGGGACTGGCTTTTTGTGGAAGACCACTGCCGTGCACTTGCCACTGTTTTTTACGAAGGCAGTGCCGGTGAACAGTATAACATCGGCGGCGATAATGAATGGAAAAATATTGAGTTGGTGAACCTGATTTGTGAGATTCTGAATGAAGAGAAGGGAGAAGGACCTGATGGCGATTATAAAAACCTCATCAGTTTTGTAACCGACCGGCCCGGCCACGATTTCAGATACGCGGTAGATGCATCAAAAATCAAAAATGAGCTTAATTGGCAACCCACCAAAAACTTTGAGGAAAAACTCCGGGAAACCGTTCTCTGGTTTGTGAATAAATTTGAGAATAAATGATAGCCGGACAGATAACAATGTCGGGATCAATCAAAGTTTTTTTATGTTTAGAAATTCAAATCATCTGCATACGTGAATCAAAAACCAAAAAATTATCATGAGTAAACGACAATATTGGCTGATGAAATCCGAACCCTACGCATATAGTATTGATGACCTGAAACGAGATGGTCAGATACGCTGGAGCGGTGTGCGAAATTATGAAGCACGCAATTTTATGAGAGACAAAATGAATGTCGGCGACCGTGCCTTTTTCTATCATTCAAACGTTAAACCACCCTGTATAGTCGGTGAAATGGAAGTTTGTACAGAGTCCTATCCAGATCCGCTGCAATTCAACCCCGACAGCAAATACTTTGATGAAAAAAGCAGTGAAAGTGATCCGCGGTGGCACCTGGTGGATGTTAAGTTCATTCAAAAATTCGACACTCCCGTCACCCGTGATATGCTGAAAGAAGCCGGGTTAAGTGATATGCACCTGTTCAGAAGGAACCGCCTGTCAATAACTGAGGTGACCGAATCAGAGTATCAGAAAATCCTGGAACTGGCAGGGGCTGAATCTTAAATGTACTGATGTCAGAATTCAGATCAGCGTCATCCAACCCCAAAAAATTCTGCCTTTTCTTTGAAATAGGGTTCAAAGGTATTTTTCAGGTTTTCATGCTCAGCCGATGATAGTTCCGGGTCGGTTTTGATGATTTGCCAGGCATCGTTTTTTGCCTGTTCAAGCAGCATTCTGTCTTCTATAATATCGGCATAATTAAAGTCCGGAAGGCCGCTTTGTTTGGTTCCGAGAAAATCACCCGGCCCGCGAAGTTTCAGGTCAGCTTCGGCAATTTCAAAACCGTCTGATGTTTCCACCAGTTTTTTAAGCCGGTAACGCCCGGTTCTGCTCAACTTTTGTCCGGGCATTAAAATGCAGTAGCTCTGTTTATTCCCACGCCCGATTCGCCCCCGAAGCTGATGGAGCTGAGAAAGCCCAAACCGTTCGGCATGTTCAATAATCATGATGGACGCATTGGGCACATCAACTCCCACTTCAATCACAGTGGTAGAAACCAGGATCTTGGTTTTGTCCTCAACAAAACGTTTCATCACGGCCTCCTTTTCTTCCGATTTCATCCAGCCGTGCAACAGCTCGATGGAAATTTCTGGAAAACGCCGTTTTAATTTTTCAAATCCCATCGTGGCATCTTTCAGGTCCATCACTTCAGATTCTTCAATCAGCGGAAATATCACGTAAACCTGGTCGCCGTTCTTAACACTCTCCTCAATGAATTTGTAGACGTTTTCCCGCTCCTTGTCGGACCGGACTGCGGTTTTTACCGGCACACGTCCGGCAGGCAGATCTTTTACCACCGAAATATCCAGGTCGCTGTAAATAGTCATGGCCAGGGAGCGGGGAATTGGTGTTGCCGACATTACCAGCAGGTGCGGATGATCTCCTTTCAGCAGAATCTCATTTCTCTGCTTCACTCCAAATCGGTGCTGCTCGTCGATCACTACAAGCCCGAGTTTATTGAATTTTACGGTTTCCTGAAAAATAGCATGGGTGCCAACGGCAATCTGGCAGTTTCCGCCCTCAATATCGGTGAGGATGTCCTGGCGCAGTTTCGCGGATTGTCCGCCCGTAATCAGCCGGTACCGGATGCCCAGCGGCTCAAGGTACTCTTTGATGGTTTGATAGTGCTGTTCAGCCAGAATTTCAGTCGGCGCCATCAGTGCAGCCTGGTGCCCGCTGTCTAAAGCCATCAGCATTGCCCCGATAGCCACCACGGTTTTCCCGGCGCCCACATCACCCTGTATCAGCCGGTTCATCTGGTAGCCGGATTTCAGGTCGGTTTTTATATCACTTAGCGAAGTTTTTTGCCCGTGGGTCAGCTTAAACGGCAGTACATCATTAAAGAAAGATTTGGTGAAATTTCCCGGTTCCATCATTATGCCCGCCGAGCGTTCAAACCGTTCCTGTTTCACTTTGGCCATGCTCAGTTCAAATAGAAAAAACTCCTCAAATTTAAAACGCTCCAGTGCAGCATTTGCCTTTTTTCTGTCGGGCGGATTGTGAATCAGCCGAAAGGCCGTTTCACGATCGGGGAATTTGTGTTTTTTTAAGATTTGTTCAGGCAAAAATTCCTCAATCTTTTCAGCAGATAGAATTTGGCTGACCCACTCTTCAATCAATTTGTTTGATATGTAGGCTTTTGAAAAGTTTTTGTTTGATGGATAGATCGGAATGAGGGAGTCCAGTTTACCGGCTTCTTCAGGCTTTCCAAGCTGATCAATTTCGGGATGAGCCATGCTCATGTAGCGCCCGTATTTTTTGGCAGTTCCGTACAACGCCACCCATGATCCTTTTTGAAACTGATTGATGAAATATTTCCATCCTTTAAAATAAACGGCTTTAAGAGATGCAGTTTTATCCTGAATGATGACTTCGAGCCGTTTTTTATTTCCGTATCCGGTTATATCTTTGGCCACCACTTTGCCAACCACCGTGACGGGGTCTGTGATACCTGCAAGATAGCGGATGGGCTGAATGTTAGATTTGTCGATATATCTTCTTGGAAAAAAGTATAGCAGATCCTGTGGATGATGAATGCCTGAGGCCTGTAACGCTTTTAACCGTTTCTGGCTCAGATTGTGTAGGTCAATTAGTTTCATATTGATATACTGTACTGTATCAGTGTATAAATTAAAGCAATATAAAAACTGCTTAAATTTGAATTAAAAGGAGAAATTCAGAATTATGGCAGATATTTGAAAAAATTAAGGGAAAAATTTTTGCATTCTAAATCAGAAATCATGTATCTTTGAGAGCTATTGATTTTAACAATTCAAACAAGATAAATCCGTGCCAACAATACAACAGCTTATTCGAAAAGGTAGAAAAAGCAAGACCAGTAAAACAACTGCTCCTGCTTTGCAGAACTGCCCTCAAAAACGAGGGGTTTGCACACGTGTATACACTACCACACCAAAAAAGCCGAACTCGGCGCTCAGAAAAGTTGCGAGAGTCCGGTTAACCAACGGAATTGAAGTTACTGCCTACATTCCCGGAGAGGGGCATAATTTGCAGGAACACAGTATTGTTCTGATCAGGGGCGGGCGTGTGAAAGACCTTCCCGGTGTGCGGTATCACATAGTTCGCGGTACACTTGATACGGCCGGGGTTGACGACAGAAAGCAGGGCAGAAGCCTCTACGGTACTAAGAAACCAAAAAGGTAAACTGGATTTTTAACTTCATAAATTATGCGTAGACGAAAAGCAGTAAAAAGAGATTTACAGCCGGATCCGATTTTCAACGACAAGCTTGTTACAAGATTTGTGAACAATCTGATGAGAGATGGAAAAAAAGGAGCGGCAAGAAAGATTTTATATCAGGCATTTGCCATGATTGAAGAAAAAACCGGCGAACCGCCTTTGGAAGTTTTCAGAACTGCACTTGGCAACGCAACACCGGTGGTTGAAGTAAGAAGCAGGCGTGTTGGCGGTGCAACTTACCAAGTGCCCGTTGAAGTGAGGCCGGACAGAGGAACAGCACTGGGAATCCGCTGGGTTATCCGTGCATCCAGGCAACGAAATGACAAGTCGATGGCAACAAGACTTGGCCGCGAATTGATTGACGCATCAAAAAATGAAGGTGGTGCTGTCCGTAAAAAAGATGAAACTCACAGAATGGCAGAAGCCAACAAAGCATTTGCCCATTTCAGGTTCTAATTCAGCATTTAATCAACAAAGAAATTTAGTTAATACGTAATAAATCAATGTCTGAAGTAACGACAAAAACAGATCCGAAAATTCTCGATAAAATGCGCCGCACGCGCAACATCGGGATTATGGCGCATATTGATGCCGGTAAGACCACCGTGTCGGAGCGAATTCTTTTTTATACCGGCCGCAGCCATAGAATGGGCGAAGTGCACGACGGTGCAGCTACCATGGACTGGATGGAGCAGGAGCAAGAGCGCGGAATTACTATCCAATCTGCTGCTACACACTGTATCTGGAAAAATCACAGAATTAATATAATCGACACACCGGGCCACGTAGATTTTACTGTAGAAGTAGAGCGTTCTCTCCGGGTTCTCGATGGCGCTATCGGCGTTTTTTGCTCGGTAGGTGCGGTTCAGCCTCAGTCAGAAACTGTGTGGAGGCAGGCCAATAAATATATGGTTCCGCGAATGGCTTTTGTCAACAAGATGGACAGAACCGGAGCGGATTTCTTTAATGTGATTGAGCAGATGGCTGAAAAGCTCAAAGCCAATCCCATTCCGATTCAGATTCCCATCGGAGCAGAGGAAAACTTCAAAGGCATTGTTGACCTGATCAACATGAAAGGAATTGTTTGGGATGATGAGTCTCTCGGTGCCAAGTATGAAGAGATTGAAATTCCTGATGATTTGAAGGAGAAGGCCGATGATTATAGAAAAATAATGCTCGAGGCAATTGCCGACCATGATGATGAATTGATGGAAAAGTACCTCATGGAAGAGGAAATTACCGAAGAGGAAGTCAATCTTGCTATTCGAAAGGCAACTCTTGCAAGAGATATTACACCTGTTCTTTGCGGTACAGCCCTGAAAAACAAAGGTGTTCAGATTTTGCTCGACAAAGTAATTGAATATCTGCCAAGTCCGTTGGAAGTAGCTGATGTTCACGGAGTTCATCCAAGCGATCCCGATAAGAAGATGACTCGTGGCGCCGATGTAAATGCACCATTTGCCGCATTGGCATTTAAGATTATGACTGATCCGTATGTCGGAAAACTCACATTTTTCAGGGTTTATTCAGGCACACTTGAAAAAGGTTCATATATATTGAACTCTGCCACAGGCACAAAAGAACGAATTGGCCGTTTGCTCGAAATGCATGCAAACGACAAGAAAGATATCGACATTGTACGAGCGGGCGATATTGCCGCAGCCGTTGGTGTAAAAAATGTAAGCACCGGTGATACTTTCTGTGATGTTGAAAGTCCTATACTTCTGGAAAACATTACGTTCCCTGAGCCAGTAATAAAACTGGCCGTGGAACCAAAATCAAAGGCTGATGCCGAGAAACTGACAACCGGCCTGGTGAAACTGGCGGAAGAAGATCCAACTTTTAAAGTGCAGACAGACCAGGAGACCGGCCAGACTACAATTGCGGGGATGGGTGAACTTCACCTTGAAATTATTGTAGACCGGCTCAAGCGGGAGTTTAAAGTTGAAGCCAATGTTGGTCAGCCCCAGGTATCGTACAGGGAAACTATCACCATACCCTATGAGCACCGTGAAGTTTACAAAAAACAAACCGGTGGCCGCGGTAAATTTGCAGATATTTCATTTGAAATTGCTCCAATTGATCATTTCGCTCAATATGACGACGAAGACAAAAAGGTAACCGTCAGCGAAGGCTTTAAATTTATTAATGAAATTGTAGGAGGGAATATTCCGAGAGAATATGTACCCTCTGTAGAGAAAGGCTTCCGGGAAGCAATGATGAATGGAATACAGGCAAGCTACCCTGCACAAAATATTGGTGTACGATTGTTTGATGGTTCTTATCACGATGTTGACTCTGATGCCTTCAGTTTTGAGCTCTGTGCCAAACTGGCATTCAGAAATTCGGCAAGCAAAGCAAGCCCTCAGATCCTGGAACCGGTTATGACTGTTGAAGTTATTACTCCCGAAGAATATATGGGAGATGTGATTGGTGATATCAACGGCCGAAGAGGAATCATGCAAAAAATGGAAAATAGTGCGGAAGGTTCTGTTGTGAAGGCAAAAGTTCCGCTTTCCGAAATGTTCGGTTATTCTACCGACCTTCGGTCAATAACACAGGGGCGAGCATCCTACTCTATGGAGTTTGCGGAGTACACACCTGTGCCAGATGCAAAAGCAAAAGAAATCATAGAACAACAAGGATAATTTTTAAACACTAACAACCATGGCAAAAGAGACATTTGAACGTACCAAGCCTCATGTGAACGTAGGTACGATAGGACACGTAGACCACGGCAAGACGACATTAACGGCTGCGATTACTTCGGTGATGGCCAAGAAGTACGGGGGTGTGGCCAAGCAGTTTGCTGATATTGACAATGCCCCGGAGGAGCGCGAGCGCGGTATTACCATTGCCACGGCTCACGTGGAGTACGAGACCGAGGCGCGCCATTATGCTCATGTGGACTGTCCGGGCCATGCCGACTATGTGAAGAACATGGTGACCGGTGCGGCGCAGATGGACGGGGCGATTTTGGTGGTAGCGGCTACCGATGGGCCGATGCCTCAGACGCGCGAGCACATTCTGCTGGCCCGCCAGGTGGGTGTGCCTCAGATCGTGGTGTACATGAACAAAGTGGATTTGGTAGATGATGAAGAGCTGTTGGAGCTGGTAGAGCTGGAAGTTCGCGAGCTTCTGTCCTCGTATGAATTTGACGGAGACGATATTCCTGTGGTACAGGGCAGTGCGCTGAATGCGCTTAACGGCGATGCTGATGCTGAGGAGTCAATCGTGGAGTTGATGAACGCTGTGGATGAGACAATTCCAACGCCTGAGCGCGATGTGGACAAGCCGTTTTTGATGCCGGTTGAGGATGTGTTTTCGATTACCGGCCGTGGTACGGTAGCAACCGGGAGAATTGAGCGTGGTGTGATTAAGCTTAATGAAGATGTGGAGATAGTGGGTATTATTGAGCAGCCGCTCAAGAGTGTGGTAACGGGCATTGAGATGTTCCGCCGGTTGCTGGACGAGGGTCAGGCAGGCGACAATGCCGGGATTCTTCTGAGAGGCATCAACAAAGACCAGATCGAGCGTGGTATGGTATTGTGCAAGCCGGGGTCGATCAACCCGCACAAGGAGTTTGAGTGTGAGGTGTACGTGTTGAGCAAAGACGAAGGCGGGCGTCATACGCCGTTCTTCAAAGGCTACCGTCCGCAGTTCTATTTCAGGACGACCGATGTGACCGGAGCCTGTGAGCTTCCTTCTGGCGTAGAGATGGTCATGCCTGGCGACAATGTGAAGATGACGGTGAAGCTGATACAGCCTGTGGCGATGGAGGCGGGTTTGCGGTTTGCCATTCGCGAAGGCGGGCGCACAGTTGGAGCCGGTGTGGTAAGTAAAATATTAGATTAAACGATTTTATAAGTGGCTACACAACAAAAAATAAGAATCAAACTGAAGTCCTACGATCACAACCTGATTGATAAATCAGCGGAAAAGATCATTCAAACTGTAAAGTCAACGGGGGCAGTTGTTTCTGGACCGATACCGTTGCCAACGAATAAGAATATTATCACTGTGAACAGGTCTGTTCATGTTGATAAAAAATCACGTGAACAGTTTGAATACAGATCACATAAAAGACTGATTGATATTTTATCAACCGGCTCTCAAACAGTTGATGCGTTGATGAAATTAGAGCTGCCATCCGGTGTGGATGTAGAAATTAAAGTTTAAGAAAATTTTACAGAGTTAGTACGATGAGTGGATTAATTGGAAAAAAATTGGGTATGACCAGCATCTTCGATGAACTGGGGAGAAGTATTCCTGTTACAGTAATCGAGTTAGAGCCATGTGTTATCACTCAAATTAAAACCAAAGAGACCGATGGCTACAATGCTGTTCAGATAGCTGCTTTTGACAAGAAGGAAAAAAGCGTGTCGAAGGCATTGCAGGGCCATTTCTCTAAAGCCGGAACGGGGCCAAAAAAACACGTGAAGGAAATCCGGGATTTTATTCCGGAAGGCCTTGAAATTGGCGATGAGATTGCCATTGAAGACGTATTTAATGTTGGCGACCTTGTTGATGTGTCTGGCATAACCAAAGGAAAAGGTTTTACCGGAGTTATGAAAAGACACAACTTCAGTGGAGTTGGCGACCGCACCCATGGCCAGCATAACAGAGAGAGGGCACCCGGTGCTATCGGGCAGGCTTCTGATCCGTCTCGTGTATTTAAAGGAATGAGAATGGCTGGCCGTTCGGGTAACAGCAGAACAAAAATTAAAAACCTTTCTGTGGCAAAGATTTTGCCGGAATCGAATATGATACTTATTACAGGTTCTGTGCCCGGCGCCAAGGGAGGTTATCTTGAAATTTATAACAAATCACAAGAAGTAGCCTCATGAAGCTTACGATCTATAAAACAGACGGAACAAGCAGCAAGAAGAAGGCTGAACTGAACGAAGCCATTTTCGGAATTGAACCGAATGAAACGGTTTTATATGAAGATGTTCGTCGGATTTTGGCTAACAGACGCCAGGGCACTGCAAGCACCAAAGAAAGAGGAGAAGTTCGAGGTGGCGGCCGGAAAGCCTACAAGCAGAAAGGCACCGGAATGGCAAGGCGTGGTTCTATCCGATCTCCATTATTAAAAGGTGGTGGAACCGTATTTGGACCGAAACCCCGTACCTATACCGTTCGCCTGACGAAGAAAGCTAAAAGACTTGCCAGAAAATCAGCACTTTCTCTTAAAGCGGCTGAGGAAGCGATAAAAGTTGTTGAAAACTTTACTTTTGATGCTCCTAAAACCAAACAGGTATCAGACTTGTTAGATGCTCTGGAGTTAAATGGTAAAAAAGTAATGATTATTGTGCCGGAGACTGATAAGAATTTGTATCTGTCAGCCAGAAATATACCGGGACTCTCCGTAGTTGAGGCCAACAAACCATCAACTTATGAGATCATGAACGCTGATGTATTATTGTTTCTGGAAGACTCAATTACGGTTCTTGAAAGTACATTTATTTCAAATGTTGAGGAGGAAGCAGCATGAGTATTTTAATTCAGCCACTTATTACCGAAAAATTGACAAGGCTTCAGGAAGAGCATCAGCAATATGCTTTTGAAGTTGCACGAAATGCTACAAAACCTGAGATAAGGAAAGCCATTGAGAAAAGGTATCCTGATGTGAAAGTTGCCAGAGTTAATACCATGATTGTACCATCCAAACCGAAAGGACGGTTCACAAAAAGTGGTTTTGTAAGCGGCAGAAGCAGAATTTGGAAAAAAGCAATTATTACACTGAAAGAAGGCGAAATCGATTTCTTCAGTGAAATTTAAAAAGATTTGAATAATGTCTACGAAGCAATTAAAACCAACTACTCCAGGCCAACGTCACAGAATTGCACCTGTCTTTGAAGAAGTTACTGTAGACAAGCCTTTAAAATCTTTAACGAAAGGTTTGTTTAAATCTGGCGGCCGCAATAATCGAGGCCGGATGACCATGCGTCACCGGGGCGGCGGGCACAAGAGAAAATATCGTGTAATCGATTTTAAAAGAAATAAGCGCGATATCCCTGCAAAAGTGCAGACAATTGAGTATGATCCCAATCGTACCGCGAGAATTGCTCTGCTTGCTTATGCTGACGGTGAGAAAAGATATATTATCGCTCCAAACAAACTTAACGTTGGAGATACGGTAATCAGTTCTGAAACGGCACAGCCCGATGTTGGCAATGCAATGCCGATGAAAAACATGCCGGCCGGTACAATCATTCACAATATTGAATTGCAGCCCGGAAAAGGCGGGCAGCTTTGCAGAGGAGCCGGAACTGCAGCCCAGATGGTTGCGAAAACCGACAAATATGTAACGGTAAAACTTCCGTCCGGAGAAGTACGGTTAATTTTAGGCAATTGCTACGCTACCGTAGGAACTACGAGCAACCCCGACCATTTCAATACAACAAAAGGAAAAGCGGGACGAAGCCGTTGGCTTGGCAGAAGACCAAAAGTTCGAGGTGTTGTAAAGAACCCGGTTGATCACCCAATGGGCGGTGGTGAAGGAAAAGCATCCGGCGGGCATCCAAGATCTCCCTGGGGGCAGTCTGCAAAAGGAAAGAAGACAAGAAAACGGAAAAAATTGTCGTCTAAGTACATTGTGCGACGTCGTAAAACCAAAAAAGGGTAATTAAATATGCCAAGATCACTAAAAAAAGGACCTTACGTTCATTACAAGTTGCAGCGAAAAATTGATGCAACCAATGAAAGCGGTAAAAAGAAGGTGATAAAAACCTGGTCCAGAAGTTCAATGGTTACACCTGATTTTATTGGATTGACAATAGCTGTGCACAATGGGAAACAATTTATACCTGTATACATCACTGAAAATATGGTAGGCCACAAACTGGGTGAATTTGCACCAACCCGAACATTCCGCGGCCATCCAGTTAAAAAGGCTAAATAAAACAGATTGATTGATGGAAACGCAAGTTTTTGAAGCGAAAGCAATACAAAGACATTTAAGAAAACCTGCACGAAAAGTTCGTCTTGTAGCTGATTATGTGCGGGGTGAAAGAGTGGATCGTGCCTTAACTAAACTTTCTTTTTTAAAGAAGGCATCTGCTTTTGATGTATCAAAGGTTATAAGATCTGCGGCTGCTAATATCAGAGATAAATTTGAAGAAGAGCGCCTCGATGATGATCTGCTCTACATCAAAGAAATTTATGTTGATGAAGGGGTAACCCTGAAGAGAATTCAACCAGCGCCAATGGGGCGGGCACACCGCATCAACAAGCGAAGCTGCCATATTACCGTTGTGGTTGCCAAACAACAGGAAGAAACTATAATTGAATAATAAACGAGGTTAATTTGGGACAAAAAACCAATCCAACCGGACTTAGACTTGGAATCATTCGAGGATGGGACTCCAACTGGTATTCTGAAGAGAACAGACCGGAAATTTTATTGGAGGATACCAGGCTGCGGGAATACCTGCAGGCAAGGCTCCGAAATGGCGGACTCTCGAATGTATTAATCGAAAGAACTCCAAAGAGAATTCTGTTAACGCTGAATACTTCAAGGCCGGGCGTTATTATCGGTAAAGGCGGAGAGCAGATCGAACTTCTGCGCGAAGAGTTGAAAAAAATCACAAACAAAGAAGTTCAGATCAATGTCAGCGAAATTAAACGCCCTGAACTGGATGCAAGCCTTGTAGGTCAGAATATCGCTCAGCAGCTCGAGGCCAGAGTTTCTTTCAGGCGTGCTATGAAAACAGCTATCTCCTCAGCCATGAGGATGGGAGCTAAAGGTATCAAAATCAAATGTTCCGGTAGACTGGGCGGCGCTGAAATGGCACGTACAGAACAGTACAAAGAAGGGCGTGTGCCTTTGCATACATTACGTGCCGATATCGATTATGCGAAAACTACGGCCAATACAATTTATGGATCGATCGGTGTTTCTGTTTGGATTTTTAAAGGAGAAATAATTGGTGATGTGGATCTTTCACCGGGCGCTCAGGCCAAGCAGGAAAGTGAGCCGAGCAGATCGCGTCCAGGCCGTGGAGATAGAAAATCACGACGAAGAAGACGTACAAGTAACTAATCAGAAGGTAATAAACGATGTTAGAACCAAAAAGAATTAAACGACGTCGCGTTCACCGGGATAAGCTCAAAGGCAATGCCCATCGTGGACACACACTTGCATTTGGCGGCTTTGGTTTAAAAGCTCTTGAGCCGAAATTTATCACTTCCCGGCAAATCGAGGCGTGCCGTGTGGCGATAGCCCGTTCGCTTCAAAGGGAAGGGAAAACATTTATCAGAATTTTTCCGGATCGCCCGATGACCAAAAAACCGGCCGAAACCCGGATGGGTAAAGGAAAAGGTGCTCTGGATCATTTTATAGCAGTTGTGAAGCCCGGAAGAATCCTGTTTGAAATTGCGGGAGTTACCGAAGATAAGGCTAAAGAAGCGCTGAGAAGAGCATCGCATAAACTCCCGATTAAAACCAAATTTGTGAAACGCCGCGATTTGGAAGACGGTGTATAAAGGTAAAGGAGCAGAGAAATGAAAGCACACGAATTGCGCGATTTATCACTTACGGAATTGAAAGCACGGCTGAACGATGAAGAAGAAGCCCTGATGGATTTTCACTTTAACAAAGCTATTGCAGGACAAATTGAAAATCCGGCAAGGATTAAAAATACACGGCGGGAAATTGCCCGGCTGAAAACGATTATTAATGAAAAATTGAGTGCGGAATAAGAGTATGGCTCAAGTACAACGATCTCAAAGAAGAACAAGAACCGGTACGGTTGTAAGCGACCGTATGGACAAAACCATAACTGTTGCAGTAGAACGGCAGGTTAAACACGCTATCTACGGCAAATATATAACCAAAACCACCAAATACATGGCACATGATGAAACCAACGATGCCAATAATGGTGATAAGGTTCTGATAATGTCAACAAGGCCACTGTCTAAGCGTAAATCCTGGCGGTTGGTAGAAGTTCTTGAACGAGCAAAATAACGATCAATTTGTAGGTTAAGATCATGATTCAAACAACATCAATACTAAATGTTGCAGACAACAGCGGAGCCAGAAAGGTGATGTGTATTAAGGTTCTTGGAGATTCTAAAAAAAGATATGCCAGGATCGGCGATCTGATCTCTTGCTCTGTTAAAACGGCAATTCCCGGCGGAAACGTAAAAAAAGGGGAAGTTGTGCAGGCTGTTGTTGTAAGAACAAAAAAAGAAATTCGGCGCCGCGATGGCAGTTATATTCGATTTGATGAAAACGCGGCGGTAATCATTAACAAAGAAAACGAGCCGATCGGAACACGTATCTTTGGCCCTGTTGCCAGAGAACTTCGCGAGAAAAATTTTATGCGAATTGTTTCATTGGCACCGGAAGTACTTTAAATCATATTCGTTATGCCCAGAAAGTATAACACTCAGAAAAAATTACACGTTAAAAAAGGCGACCAGGTTCTGGTTATTGCCGGTAACGATAAAGGCCAGCGAGGCCGTGTGCTCATGGTATATCCTAAGCGGGAACGTGTTCTCGTGGAAGGAATTAATATGAGAACACATCACGAAAAACCATCACAGGAAAACCCGCAGGGCGGCCGTCTGAAACGAGAAGCACCGGTTCACATATCAAATTTGATGGTAATTGACCCTACAACCGACGAGCCTTCCAGAATTGGACGCAAAAGAATTGAAGAAGAAGGCGGCGGCCGGTGGGTAAGATATGCCAAGGTTAGCGGAGAAATAATAGACAAGTAAGAATTGAAAAAAATGGCTGAAGCAAGACTTTATACATTCTACAAAAAAGAAATAATACCTAAACTCGTTGAAGAGTTTAACTATGAAAACCTAATGGCGGTACCCAAGCTCCAAAAGATTGTAATTAATGTTGGAGCAGGCGAGGCGATTAACGATGCGAAGTACCTCGACACGGTGGCGGATAATATCGGGCTTATTACTGGTCAGCGACCTGTAAAAACAAAAGCCAAAAAATCAGTTTCTAACTTCAAACTTCGCGAAGGTATGCCGATTGGGTGCAAAGTTACCCTGCGCAAAAAAATTATGTATGAGTTTTTAGACAGGCTCATCAATCTCTCGCTGCCAAGAACCAGAGACTTTCAGGGAGTACCCAATAAAAGTTTTGACGGAAGAGGTAATTATACCATGGGAATTAAAGAACATACTGTATTCCCTGAAATTAATGTGGATAATGCCAGCTTTGTTCATGGAATGGACATCACATTTGTTACAAGTGCCGAAACAGACGCTGAAGCTTATTCGCTTCTGAAACACTTTGGTATGCCATTCAAGAAATAATTTCAATAAACAAACAAACAAAAAATGGCTAAAAAATCCTGGATAGCTCGAAACGAAAAAAGAAAACGAACGGTAGAAAAATATGCTGAAAAACGCAGGCAGCTAAAAGAAGCCGGCGATTATGAAGCTTTGCAAAAGCTGCCGAGAGACGCAAGCCCTACCCGGGTTAGAAACCGGTGCGGAATAACCGGGCGATCCCGCGGTTACATCAGCAAATTTGGAGTTTCAAGGATTAAATTCCGGGAGCTTGCACTTGAAGGCAAAATACCCGGAGTACGAAAAGCAAGTTGGTAAAACCAGACGATAATTAATTATGAATAGCGACACCGTATCAGATTTTATAACACGCATCAGAAATGCCCAGCAAGCCGGACACCGGCGGGTTGATGTGCCGGCCTCTAAACTCAAGCGTGCAATGGCAAAAATTCTTGTAGATAAAGGTTACATCAACCGATTTATTGATATTGAAGACGGAAAACAGGGCGTACTCCGGCTTTATCTTAAGTATGATGCATATGGCCAGCCCGTCATCAAAA
Organism: Balneolaceae bacterium; assembly: GCA_007131725.1. Classification (GTDB taxonomy): domain Bacteria; phylum Bacteroidota; class Rhodothermia; order Balneolales; family Balneolaceae; genus Rhodohalobacter. The sequence continues at coordinate 8,053 of SLPZ01000042.1, read as the reverse complement.
AGTTGTCTCGTATATCCAAGCCCGGATTAAGAAAATACAGCTCAAGTGATGATTTACCCCGCTATTATGGCGGTTTGGGAATCGTGATTATTTCTACTTCTCAAGGCTTGATGACCGATAAAGAAGCACGCAAATTGAACATCGGCGGAGAAGTACTCTGCTCAGTTTATTAATCAAAGATTTTTAAAGCTATGTCGAGAATAGGCAAACAACCCGTTCCATTAACTGACAATGTTGAGTTTAACATTGGCGCTGATAATGTTGTAACGATAAAAGGTGAAAAAGGAACCGGATCGCTTCGGATTCATCCAGACATCTCTGTTGAGATGAAAGAAGGTGAAATCGTTGTAACCCGCTCAGGCGACTCAAAAGAGCATAAATCTTTGCACGGCCTCTACCGGTCTTTGCTGAATAATATGGTTGAGGGCGTATCCAAAGGATATAAAAAACAACTTGAAATTATCGGAGTTGGTTACCGGGCTACATTTACGAATGGTGTACTTGAACTGAGCCTTGGTTATTCTCATCCAATATATTTTGTGCCGCCGGATGGCATTGAAATTGAAGTGGATACAAAATCAAGAAAAAATCCGGTGGTATCTATATCCGGAATTAACAAGGAACTGGTAGGCCAGGTGGCGGCAAAGATCCGGTCATTGAGAAAACCTGAACCTTACAAAGGAAAAGGAATCCGGTATCTCGGTGAACAGATCAGAAGAAAAGCCGGAAAATCTGCAGCTAAATAATCTTTAAGATTTAAGAAAATGAGAAAAACCGATTTAAAGAAGCAGCGAAGAAATAAAATAAGGCGAAGAATTCGTTCCACAATTCGCGGAACTGCAGAAAGGCCGCGTATGGCAATATACAAAAGCAATAAGCATGTTTATCTGCAGTTGATAAATGACCTTGACAACCTGACCATTATGTCTGTCTCTACCAAATCAGCAGACCTGCAGAAAGAATTGAAAGATAAAGCCCCGCTCGAAGCTGCGGAAATTATCGGAAAAGCACTGGCTGAGTCAGCAACAGATAAGGAAATCAAAAAGGTGGTTTTCGACCGAAGTGGATATAAATACCATGGAATTGTAAAAGCCGCTGCCGATGGAGCACGAGAAGGCGGCCTGGACTTATAATATTATTGAATCATGCCAAAAATCAGAAGAAAACATAACATTCCAGCAGCAAACTTAAACCTCGAAGAAAAACTGGTTCATATAAACCGGGTAGCCAAAGTAGTAAAAGGCGGACGCCGGTTCAGTTTTAATGCTATTGTAGTTGTAGGCAACGGTGAAGGTGTTGTTGGCCATGGATTAGGCAAGGCGAATGAAGTATCGGATGCAATCCAGAAAGGCTTTGATAACGCCAAGAAAAACCTGATAAAAATACCGGTCACTTCAACCGGAAGTATTCATCACCCGGTTGTTGGAAAAGCCGGAGCCGGAAAAGTGTTGTTAAAGCCGGCCGCCGAAGGTACCGGGGTAATTGCCGGTGGTGCGGTTAAGGCTATATTAGACGTTGCCGGTATCCAAAATATTTTATCAAAGTCGCTGGGATCGTCTAATCCGCATAACATGGTGAAGGCAGCTTACCAGGCTTTAAAGGAATTAACCGATCCTGTTGAGGTGGCTCAGCGCAGGGGTGTGAGTGTTAAAAAGGTATTCGAAGGATAAAACAGTTAGCAGGTATAAAATTTAGATCCATTATGAAATTACACAATTTAAAAGCACCGGCAGAGAATAAACGCCCCCGAAAAAGGGTAGGCCGCGGCCAGGGATCCGGCAGGGGTGAGCAATCCGGCCGGGGACATAACGGTCAGCTCTCAAGAAGCGGAAGCAAGGTTAAAGCCTGGTTCGAAGGCGGACAAATGCCGCTGCAGCGACGCCTGCCAAAATTCGGATTCAAGAACCGTTTCAGAAAAGAATATCAGGCATTTAATGTACAAAAATTATCAGACCTGATCGAAGCCGGACGGTTAACCGAAGATGTTACAATTGGCGGATTAGTTGAAGCCGGTATCATCCAAAAAAATAGATTGGTTAAATTATTAGGCACCGGCGAGATTGACAAAAAGGTCAATATTGAAGTTCATGCTTGTAGTGCAACTGCCAAAGAGAAAATTGAATCAGCGGGTGGTTCGGTTACCATAGTGTCCTAATTTTAAAGATTTTAGCTGTACTATTTAAATGAGTATAATAGAAAACTTTAGAAATATTTTTAAAATTGAGGATCTCAGAGACCGTATACTGTATGTGGTTGGGGTTCTTTTGGTTTATAGAATTGGTAGCTACGTTACCATGCCGGGTGTAGATGCAAGTATGCTTACCGCACAGGCAGGTGATGCTTCCAGCCTTCTTGGTTTATTCGACATGTTTGTGGGTGGTGCCTTTTCTCGTGCTGGTGTATTTGCACTTGGAATTATGCCCTACATTACTGCTGCCATTATCATCCAGTTGATGGGTGCGGCAGTTCCCTATTTCCAGAAGCTTCAGCGCGAAGGTGAAGAGGGCCGCAGAAAGATTAATCGTCTCACACGTTATGGAACGGTAGGTATTACTGCTGTACAGGCAATTGGTTTTGGGATTAATCTTCTTGCAACATCACCCGATGCTATTGTGGTGAGCAACACGGCTTTTATTTTAACCTCTATCATTGTTCTTACTGCGGGTACTACATTTGTGATGTGGCTCGGTGAAAGAATTACCGACAGAGGCATTGGTAATGGTATTTCTTTGTTGATTATGATTGGTATTATCGCAGTACTGCCTACCAATTTTATCAATGAGGTAACCACAACCAACAATGCAATTATTATTATTGTTGAATTGGCAGGCCTTGCTCTTGTAATTGCATCGTGTGTGCTTTTAACCCAGGGAACCAGAAAAATTCCCGTGCAGTATGCAAAAAGAGTGGTAGGGCGAAAAGTTTACGGTGGCACTACACAATACCTGCCGCTAAGGGTTAATGCTGCAGGTGTGATGCCCATTATCTTTGCGCAGTCAATCATGTTTATTCCGAGTACCATCGGAACCTTTTTCCCTGAAAATGAAACGGTACAGTGGTTAACTGCTTGGTCGGCTGATTTTACAGGAGTGGTGTACTCCATCGTATTCTTTATTATCTGTGTATTTTTCACATTTTTCTATACAGCCATTGCGGTTAATCCAAGAGAAATGGCAGATACCATGAAGCGCCAGGGAGGCTTTATTCCCGGTGTGCGGCCAGGTAAACAAACTGTTGAGTTTATTGATAATATCCTAACAAAAATTACACTGCCCGGTTCACTGTTTCTATCGTTTGTAGCAATTATGCCTGCTATTGTGGCAAGAATGGGGGTAACTCCCGGTTTTGCACTCTTTTATGGTGGGACAAGCCTGTTGATTATTGTGGGTGTGGCTTTAGACACACTGCAACAGATTGAAAGCCACCTTATGATGAGGCATTATGATGGCTTCATGAAATCAGGCAAAATTAAAGGTAGACGACGGGCCTGATGATTTTTCTGAAGAGTGAATCTGAAATTGAGAAAATGCGTGAAGCAGCTCAATTGGTCTCAAGAACGCTGGCTGAAGTTGCAAAAGAAATTAAGCCCGGTGTTGAGACAGGAAGGCTCGACAGAATTGCAGAAGATTTTATTGTTAAAAACAATGCCAGGCCGGCATTTAAAGGTTACGGCCCTAAACCAAATCCGTTTCCGGCAACATTGTGTATCTCCATCAACGAAGAGGTTGTTCATGGAATACCCGGAAAAAGGAAACTGAAAGAAGGCGACATTGTTTCCGTTGATTGTGGGGTTGAAAAGAATGGTTATTTCGGTGACCACGCCTATACGTTTACCGTAGGAGAGTGTGATCCGGAAGATTTGAAATTACTGAAAGTTACACTCGAATCGCTGTACAAAGGTATTGAGAAAGCCATACACGGAAATAAAACCGGTGATATTGGCTCGGCTGTAGAAAAACATTGCAGTGCATACGGATACGGAGTTGTACGTGATTTGGTAGGCCATGGTATCGGAAAGCAGATGCATGAAGATCCATCCGTGCCGAATTACGGGAAGCCCGGAAGGGGCGAGCGGTTACGAACAGGAATGACACTTGCCATCGAACCGATGATTACAAGGGGAACCTGGAAAGTGAAATCACTTTCCGATAAGTGGACAATCGTAACCGCAGATGGGTCAAATGCAGCACATTTTGAGCATGATGTTGTAGTAAGAGAAGGTAAAGCTGATATTCTCAGTACTTTTGATTATATTACTGAGATCACTAAAAATGAAATTTTAGAATGTAGTTATGGCTAAACAAGAGCCTATTAAACAAGACGGAAAAATTCTGGAAGCATTACCTAACGCACAATTCAGAGTTGAATTGGACAACGGACATGAAATACTGGCTCATGTATCCGGTAAAATGAGAATGTACTATATCAAAATTTTACCCGGAGACCGTGTTTCGGTTGAAATGTCTCCATACGATCTGACAAAAGGAAGAATAACTTACAGATATAAGTAAAGATTATTATGAAGACACGATCATCAGTTAAAAAAAGAAGTTCAGATGATAAGATAGTACGCCGAAAAGGGCGTGTTTATGTTATTAATAAAAAAAATCCGCGACATAAGCAGCGGCAAGGTTAAAAAGACAGGATTTGTTATATGGCAAGAATTGCAGGTGTAGATTTACCAAAACAAAAACGTGGTGTAATTGCTCTAACCTATATCTTTGGAATCGGCAAAACATCCGCCCGTCAGATTTTGGAAGACATCGGTATTGATCCTAATACCAAAGTTATTGATTGGAAAGAAGATGAAGTGGTTGAACTCCGGAAAGTTATAGATAACGAACTGAAAGTGGAGGGTGCCCTTCGCACTGAGATCAACTCTAATATTCGGCGCTTAATTGAAATTGGAAGTTACCGGGGAGTTAGACACCGAAAAGGACTGCCTGTTCGGGGTCAGCGCACTCAAACCAATGCCCGCACAAGAAAGGGTAAGAGACGAACTGTTGCCGGTAAAAAGAAAGTAACTAAATAATAAATGCTAAATATCTGATTTTAAATGGCAAAGAAACAACGAAAAGGAAGTGATAAAACTTCCAGAAAAAAAAGAAAAAAGCAGGTAGCTGACCCGAACGGTATGGCATTTATTAAAGCTACGTTCAACAATGTTCTGGTAAGTGTTACGGATGCTAACGGAAATGTGCTTGCCTGGTCTTCATCAGGCAGGGAAGGCTTTAGAGGCTCCCGAAAAAACACACCTTATGCAGCACAGTTAAGTGCAGAAACTGCCGCAAAAGCTGCCTATGATATGGGTCTTCGAAAAGTTGAAGTATTTGTAAAAGGGCCTGGTTCCGGACGTGAAGCTGCCGTACGGGCATTGGCAACAAGTGGCTTGGAAGTTGCATCTATCAAAGATAGAACTCCAATTCCGCACAATGGCTGTCGCCCTCCCAAAAGAAGACGAGTTTAACTAATAATTGTTGATAATAAATGGCACGATATAGAGGACCAAAACAAAAAATTGCAAGGCGTTTCAAAGAACCAATTTTTGGGCCGAGCAGTGCACTGGAAAGAAAACCTTATGGGCCAGGTGAGCACGGACGCAGCAGATTTACCAGAAAATCTGAATATGCAATTCAGCTTGATGAAAAACAGAAAGCAAAATATACTTACGGCCTGCTTGAGAGGCAGTTCAGGAATCTTTATGAAAAAGCGACCCGCCAGAAAGGTGTTACAGGCGAAGTGTTATTGCAGCTTCTTGAATCAAGGCTGGATAATGTTGTTTACCGCATGGGTTTTGCAAGAACCAGAAGGCAGGCAAGGCAGCTAACCTCCCATCGCCATGTAGTGGTAAATGGTCAGGTAGTAAATATTCCGTCATATCATGTGAAGCCGGGTGATGTGATCAGTATCAGGCCAAAATCAAGGAATCTGGATTTGGTTAATGAAACATTGGAGTCATACTCAACCAGTAAATACAAGTGGCTCGAAACAGATAAAAAATCAAAAACAGGAAAATTTTTAAACTATCCTGTGATGGAAGAAATTCCTGAAAATATCAACGTTCAGTTGATCATTGAGCTTTATTCAAAATAATTCATAACAGTTTATATAAAAGTACGAACTATGAACAATTATAGTTTACAGATGCCGGAAGCATTAGATGTTGCAGAAGATTCAGAAAATTTTGGAACGTTTGTTCTGCAGCCGCTTGAAAGAGGATTTGGCGTAACCATCGGCAACTCTTTCAGAAGAGTATTACTTTCTTCACTTCCGGGGCTGGCCATCACAGCAGTACGCATCAATGGAGTTGAACACGAATATTCAAGCATTGATGGTGTAAAAGAAGATGTCTACGAAATTATTCTGAACCTTAAGCAGGTCAGATTTAAGCAGGTAGAACAGAGCGGGGGCGTAATCAATTTGACTAAAAACGGCCCGGGACATCTTACTGCTGAAGATATTGGTGAAGCTACAGCCGACTTCGAAATATTAAATCCCGAGCTGGTAATTGCTACTCTCTCTGAAGATGTAACTCTTGAGATGGAATTTCGGGTAGGCCGGGGACGAGGTTATGTGCCTTCTGAAGAGATGGCACCTGACTATGAAGATGAAATTAACCTTCTTCCGATTGATGCAATTTTTACCCCGATCAAATCGGTACAGTTCGAAGTAGAAAATGTTCGTGTTGGGCAGAGAACCGATTACGAAAAGCTGGTAATGAATGTTACCACCGACGGTTCGCTGAATGCAAAAGAAGCATTAACTATTTCAGGAAAAATACTGAAAGAACATATTGAGAAGTTCATCACCGAAAAAATTGAAGAGCCGTTCACTCAGGAAGAAGAGGAAGTTGATGCTGAAAAGCAGAGAATTTCAAATCTACTGAAAACCAGCATCGAAGATCTGAACCTGAGTGTAAGAGCTTATAACTGTTTAAAATCAGCAAACATCAATACCATTGCAGAGCTTGTTTCCAGAGATGAGCAGGATTTACTGAAATTCAGAAATTTCGGTAAAAAGTCACTTTCTGAACTGGTAGAAGTCATTGAAGAAAAAAATCTTGAATTTGGAATGGATGTTTCCAAATACATCGATAAATAACAGGGATTAACAAATGCGTCACCAAGTAAAAGGTAGAAAATTAAGCAGAACAGTAGCACACAGAAAAGCAACCATGCGTGCGCTGAGCGCTGCTCTTATTAAAGAACACAGAATTGTAACAACTGTGCCAAAAGCCAAAGAATTACGAACATTCATTGAGCCTTTGATTACAAGAGCAAAAGTGGATAATTCACTGAATAGGAAAAAAGTGTTTTCTGCATTGCAGGACAAATATGCTGTTCATGAATTATTTGATGTAGTTGGACCTGCAGCAGCCGACAGGCCTGGCGGATATACCCGTGTTTTAAAGCTTGGATTTAGGCAGGGAGATTCAGCAGAATTGGCTGTAATTGAGCTTGTTGATTTTAATGACGTAAAACCTGAAAAGAAAAGCGCTAAGAAGAGACGAACCCGTCGTGCAGGTAAATCCAGTAAACCAGATACAGCAGCAACTGTAGATACTGATACGAAAGAAAAAGATGAAGTAAAGGAGAAAGAGGCAGCTGCAAAGCCTGATACAGAAACTGAAAAGCCTGATGAAAAAGAACAGGCCACTACAGAGGAGCCAGTTTCCGAGGAAAAGAAAGAAACCGAAGATACTCCTTCCGAAGAAAAGGAAGATGAAGTAAAAGCCGCTTCCGATCAGCAGGCTGAGGCTTCTGCTGAGAAAAAGGATACTGCAGAAGAAAAAAAGTCTGAAGAGAAAAAAGAAGACTCTAAATAATTTTCTAAAAAAGTTTGTCAACACAGTTGACAAGTCCTTTAAACATTTCTTATATTAAAAATCTGCTTTGGAATTGAGGTATGAAAAAATTCTGAGGCAATGATAATTGTTCTTTAAAATAATGGAGATATAACCAGATTGTTTGAGTGGGTTGGGGTTTAGGCTCCAGAGTGTATGTAATTTTTATATATACAACGGAGAGTTTGATCCTGGCTCAGGACGAACGCT
>SLPZ01000144.1 GCA_007131725.1 Balneolaceae bacterium | reverse complement strand
ATTGATGCCTACCGCAAAGGCGGAAAATACGACGGACAGTTTCCTGAACGCTGGCTGCCGGCTTCGGTTGGGGTGCTTTCTGAAGGTTTTAATGAACAAAACGGCCTGATGAACAGCACCATGAAAATTGTGAGAGGTAAAATCAACGAATATCACCAGGAGCTGATGGAGTATCTGTATGAACCGGAAGCCAAATCCATTATGCATTCCAAAAACCGGGAGGCTGTTAAAAAGTTATTACTCGAGAGTGAACTGAGCAGGGTTTAATTGATTATTGTGAATTTTCCATAGGTCGTTCCTGGCGACATAAATCTTTGAATTTGGTAAACAAAAAGCCCCGAAGAGGTGTCCCGCAATAGCATGGGACGAAGCCCTGTGTGATGAAAATCAATCTCAACGGAAAGCCCTAAAAGGGCGTAAGCCTTTCATAAAATTGTCTGAGGTTTACACTCCGCCAGCCAGCAGATATTAATTGACAAAAAATCCAGTTGTTTAAAAGGAGATTAAACAAAGATCAAGGCTATCATAATCAAAAAAAGGTGTTACTGCCATGTCAACAATAAAATATCGGCAGATGAGACTCCGGAAGTCTTTTCCGAACTGTCATTCTATAATTGAGATAACATGTGTCCTTATTCCAGTTTTATGCACGTCGTAGACGCTTAAACTATGGATTCAATAATATCAACAGTTTAGTAGTGTTTATGTTAAAATTTGGGTCATGCAATTCGATGAATGGTAACTTCTTTCCAAAAGGGATTAGCTACCATTTATGAACTAAAACCTGTACGGGTTTGTCTGGAGTCTGGAGTCTTTCCCGGCAACCCCTCGAATGTGTTCTCGTGCTTTGACAGGCTTAATGCCTCGGGGTCTCTTCTTGTTGCTCTGACCTCCCCGGGTTGCGCTCCATCATTCTTGCTTCGCAAGTCTGATTGCCGCTTCACCCGGGGCTATAATATCGGTCATCCCTGCCGGGATTTTTACGGTCCATGTATCTCTCTTACATTTGAGTCATTCATCCAGGCAAATGCACTACTCACCCGCAACCAGTCTATAGCCAAACCAAATCGGCAATTTTGACGAATAGGCCGTAGATGGAAGCATCATCAAGCTCCGATAGGAGCGGCTGGCATCATAGCCCCGGGTCAGTGAGGGGTGAAAAACGCCCTGGCGTTTGAACCCGAACGCAGCCCGGGGATTAGCAAAGCGGCGAAAAAATCCCGAGTCTATTCAATTGGAAAAAGCAACCAATAGAATCGAAGGGATTGGGCATGGATTGTTTAATGCAGTATTCTCAATGCTGTACTCTAAAGCAGAGATCACTCGATTATGGGTCATGCATTGCACACAACAGGAACGACACTGCCAAAAGGGTTGACAGATTATATTAACCATTGTTTCATGTAAATCTGAAAGACTTCGGGAGTCTTTCCCAACCTGTTATTTAATAATTGAGATAACCTGGAATTTAAAAATTGATCAAAATTCCGTTTTTCAGCTCATAGGTCAGCTTGGGAACGTCAATGATCGGTTTGGCATCGTGCTGCATGGTAAAGCTGACGGAGAGGGTGACATAGCGGCTCATTCTCACATTTAACTGGCTTTCCATAATTGCCCGCGGCCTGAAAAACCGCTGGGGCCGTGCCTGGTAATATCCCGTCAGAAGAATGGATGTTTGGGGATTGATCCGCCCAATGACGGAGATGTTGCTCGTGCTTTTCAGGTATTGATTTTCAACCGCATCTTCATCACCCAGTTTCCACTCTTCAAATTCATACATCAAACCGGTGGCGATATTGCCTGATAAATTTTCATAATCCAGGAAGGTGTAGCGAACCCCGCCCCCTGCCAGCGCACGGTTCTCCAAGCCCATGTTTCGGTTATATTGGTATTGAATGAACAGTTCTGGTGACAGGCTGTTTTTTCGGAAAAGTTCAGACCGGATATGAAAATAACCGCTGCTGATCAGAGATGAGCCGTCAACATTTACAAGCTCTATGCTGTTTAAAAAAAGGTAACTGTGCTTTTCCGAATAGTACGATGTATTCGTGTTATTCCCGATTTTTAACACCCTGTCTTTGTAGCGGCTCAATGAAAAATCGAATCCCATATCGCCGTGCCAGCCTGTGGTGTCGGCATCACCGCGCACTCGTTCCACATTCAAAAGCTGGGATTTTGCTGAATCGGCAAAGAATAAAAACAGGCAAAACAGAAGAACTGATCTTGAATAAATTCGCATAGACTAACTGGCTGTATTCCGGGTAAAACCCCGTTAGAGGAAAATTTCTCTGACAGGGCAAAAATCAGCCGTAAAGATAAAACAATATTAGTCTAATGGGTCAAGAATATTGGTCTCCCTGATGAAAATAAATGCATCGTACCTTTCGGGAAGTACCGTTGGCACATAATTATTCTGTTCGTTGGCCGGGTTGTAGGTTACCCCGATGGCCCGGTGCGGAATCTGTTCCCGGAGGGCTGAAGACAGCTCATCATCTCTGAAATCGATATAAAATTTTTCAGGGCCGGATTGCCTCAGCAGGTACTCCCAGCTTCCCTGCATGGCTTCGGGAGTGTTCATTTCAGTCATGTCTCCCTCCCACTCATAGGCGGCAAGAACTTCTCCGGTATAGGTTCCAAAACCGATGGCAAAGGTATTTTCTTCTCCCAGCGACTCCCTGCTCAACTGGCCGATGTTGTGTATCCCAAAATTGGCCATGTCGGTGGCACGGGCATCCCCGATATGTGTGTTATGTGCCCAGATGATGCCGCGGCTGTCCTCGCCGTAATATTCAAGCAGGCGCTCGGCCGTGAGATAAAAATGAGACGCCCTGGCATTCCACGATGAAGCATCCTGCTGAAGGTTCCCGCGAAAATGCAATTCTGCATTAATGGCCACCTTGGCGCCATGCTCGGCTCGGAAAAATCCCCAGCGGGTGGCATCCTCGTGGCCTTCGAGGCTGCGGACAATCTCAAGCACTTCCTGAAGGTCTTCCGAGCAATCTTCACCGGTTCGTGCCACCATCTGCAAGTATCCGCCCGGATCGGGGAAACGGGTCAGGCACGAATAGGCGTTGTCAGCCCTCCGGCCCTGCCTGCTGTCAATTTCCGAAATCCAATCAACAACATCTTCCATCACCTTGTTGTTGTCATAAACATCAATTCCGTAGATTCCCACGCGATCTTCCGGCGCACGGTCGCGGTTATATTCATGCAGCCAGCCAACCAGCGCTTTCGTCTCCTGGTTTCTCCACATCCACAACGGCCAGCGTTCGATGGCATCCATCGCTTCTTCCAGCGTTTGGGCAGCGCCCGGCTTGTGTTTCACAAATTCGTTGATTCTAGAAAACGAAGACCAGTCGGCCTCAACGGCGATGTAGTTGAAGCCTTTTTCGGAGACCAGGTGTTTGCTCAAAAAAGCTCGTTTGGTATAAAATTCGGATGTTCCGTGAGAAGCCTCCCCCATCAGCACAAGCCGTTCACCCGTAATCAGCCCGGCAAGGGATGCGAGTTCAGAGCGCTCTTCAAAAGCCACGGCTTTTTCGGATATCAGCTCTTCAACATCTTGCGCCGGTAAAACGGCATAATTCAATAAAGCGGAAACGATCAGAAAAATTATGACGGAAAAAATTTTACCTGTTTTCATACAGTTTTTCTTTTCAAGATATGAATGAAAAAGGTGTCTTGAAATTTTTCTCCGAAATTCGCAGAGTTTTGAACAGAGTGCCCATCATATCATCGGAAGCAATTGAGGGTTAGATTGCACACGAAGGTTATTTGAATTATTATTGGGGTAGTTTTTCTTAGTAGATTATTCAGGGCAAATGGTTTTTATGGCAGGGAATCATATTACTCTAATCATTATAAATAAACGAGTTTAGTTATGGATAGAATAACATCATCACTTCTTCAGGAGTATGTTGTCAGTGAAGAATTAACTCGATTGGACGAGGCAACTCAATTTGAGCATTTCACAGGCTATTTAGTAACATCAAAACATTATACTGAAACTTTTAGCAGTTATGACATTGCTACAGGTAGTGGTGGAGACTCAGCCATCGATACATTGGCAATTATTGTTAATGGGTCACTGGTTACTGATTCCATTGAAATAGAGGATTTGGAAAGCACAAATGGTTATTTGGATGTCACAATGGTATTCAACCAAGCTGAAAGATCTCAAGGTTTTGATTCTGCAAAAATTGGACAATTTGGTTTTGGGGTTCGTGACTTTATGTCAGAAGCTCCCACTTTAGTCCAAAACGAAGCGATTAAAAAGAAAAGCGAAATTATCACTGAGATACTAAAAAGAAGTAGCAAATTCACAAAAGGTAACCCAAAATGCCATTTATATTATTGCACTTCTGGAAAATGGGAGAATGATCAGAATATAGTCGCCAGATTAGAAGCCGAACGGAATTCTACAGAAGATTTGGGTTTATTCAGAGAGGTAACGTTCCAACCTATTGGGGCATCGAAGATTCAAAATCTATACATTCAGAGTAAAAATGCAATTTCCAGAGAAATTGTGTTCTCACAAAGAACAACTTTACCAGATTTACCAAATGTTGAAGAAGCATACATTGGATTTCTAAGCGGACCGGAATATTTAAAATTAATTGAGACTGAAGACGGTGATATCATTACCTCGATTTTTTATGACAATATACGGCATTGGCAAGATTGGAACCCTGTTAATAAGGAAATTCGGAATACATTGATAAATCAATCAAAACGCCCCTATTTCCCACTTTTCAACAATGGGATTACAATCATTGCTAAAGAAATACGAGCAACTGGAAATAGATTTACTATTGAACCTAAATATCCCAAGTAAGATAAAAATGGGTTGTTTGACAACTTTAGAATCGTTGAATTGTAGAATTATCCGTCATCAGACCATTTTTGTGTTTGATTTTTGTCAAGAGCAGCCGTTT
>SLPZ01000006.1 GCA_007131725.1 Balneolaceae bacterium | reverse complement strand
CCGAGCATGTCGTGAAGCACAAGCACCTGCCCGTCGCAATGTGGCCCGGCCCCGATGCCGATGGTGGGCACGGAAACGGACTCAGTCACTTTTTTGGCAAGTTCTGAGGGAATTTTTTCCAGCACGATAGAAAAGACACCGGCTTCTTCAAGCAATTTGGCATCCCTGATAAGCTCCTCGGCCTCCCTCTCCTCTTTTGCGCGCACTTTATAGGTGCCGAATTTGTAGATACTTTGCGGGGTCAGGCCAAGATGTCCCATCACGGGAATGCCCGCATCCACAATGCGCTTTACCGTATCGGTAATGGTTTTTCCGCCCTCCAGTTTGATGGCATGTGCGCCGGCCTCTTTCATCATTCTTCCCGCGCTGATCAAAGCTTCCTTTGCCGTCACCTGGTAACTCATAAATGGCAGGTCGGCAATCACAAGTGCTTTTTTCACTCCTCTCACCACACAAGAGGTGTGATAGATCATATGGTCCATCGTCATGGGAACCGTAGTGTCGAATCCCGCCATCACGTTGCTGGCAGAGTCGCCCACCAGGATCACATCAATCCCGGCGGAATCAATGATTCCAGCCATCGTAAAGTCATAAGCGGTGAGCATGCTGATTTTTTCACCCCGGCGTTTCATTTCAACCACCGTCTGCGTGGTTACCCTGTCGGGACGGCTGTTTTTTCCTTGTGTACTCATGCTCTCTCTTTAGGTACAATTGCAGCGGATGCTTCCAGTTCGCAGACCACTTTTCCGTCTACCGTTGCCTTTCCTTCCATGGTCACAAAATTCCGCCTCATATTGGCAAGTTTCACTTCCATCTTAAGCTGATCTCCCGGTACAACCTGCTGTCTGAATTTAGCATTTTTTATCCCGGTAAAAACAATCAGGGTGTTTTCGGGGTCTTCCACATGCGCCTTCATCAGCATGATGCACCCGCTCTGGGCCATCGCTTCAACCTGGAGCACACCCGGCATTATTGGAGCCCCGGGAAAGTGGCCGTTAAAAAACTCTTCGTTAACCGTTACATTTTTGATGGTAACAATTCGGTCTTCCTCTGCTTCCAGCACCCGGTCTACAAGCAGAAACGGATAGCGATGGGGCAGGTAATTTTTAATCTCTTCTATTTTCATGGTAAACTTTTTTGATTTTTTTATATCGAACGTTTCATACACCGAACTCTGCCAGGTCTTTCAGACTCTTGCAGGTTCTATTTTAGTGACCCGTCATAGTGCGATAGCTCCTGACAGAGTCACGCTTTATACATCGAACTCTGCGAGGACCTTCGGACGCCTGGAGGTTCCGGGTTCTGGTCAAATATACTAATTCTCTTTCACCGTACCTATATAAACGAATGCGATGCCACCTGTTAACGACACAACTTTGCTTTCGGAAAAGGCGCCGGATTCGTCCATCAGTCCGAGAAAATTTTCTCCGGCCGGAAATGCCGCACTGGTTTCGGGCAGATATTTATAAGCCTCCCGGTTTCCGCTGATCCAGCCACCAAGCGCCGGCATCACGTGCCTGCTGTAAACCTGGTACGGTTTTTTCATCAATCCTTTCGGCTGGCCGAATTCAAGTACCACCACCTTGCCACCGGGTTTTAAAACCCTTGCCATCTCCTTCAGGCAGATGAGTGGGTCATCCACATTTCGGATTCCAAAAGCGATGCTGGAAATGTCAAACGAGTTGTCTTCGTAGGGCAGGTTCATCGCATCGGCCACTTCAAATTCCACAACAAGCTGCTCCTTGTCGGCCTTGGCCGGGGCGTGTTCGATCATCTCTTTGCAGAAATCCGTCCCGAGCACATACCCTTCGTGGCCCACTGTTTTTTTGAATTCGATAGCCAGGTCGCCTGTACCTGTGGCACAGTCCAGAACCCGGTCGCCCGGTTTAGCGCCGCTTTCCAGCACCGCCTTTTTTCTCCAGGCATTATGCACCCCAAATGACAGGATCGTGTTAATCCGATCGTAATCATCGGCGATGTCGGCAAACATTTTTTTTACTTTTTCACTCATTTTTTAAACCCGGATAAATTCTTTCAGATGGTCGGTTTTGTTGAGGTAAACCGGTTCAAAGCTGCCATTTTCATAAACAAGCTGGTTCACCCCTCCGTTGTTATGTTCAATTTTGTGCATGTTTTTCAGGCCGAAACCGAGCCATTCCGACAGCAAAATTCTGATCAGGCGTCCGTGAATAACAAAGGTTAAGGTCCCCTGCTTTATTTTCTCAATGTAGCTCCGAACAGCACGATTGGCCCGGTCAAACGTTTCCTGGGGAGATTCTCCGCCCGGAATTTTTTGTGAGATATTTCCGCTTCGCCACGCTTTATCCAGCTCTTTTATCTCGCGGTCAATTTCCTGAAATGGCTTTCCTTCATAAATACCGAAATGCATCTCGTCAAGATCGGGATTCTTTTCAATCACCAGGCCATTCTGTTTTTGCACAAATTCTGCTGTTTGATAGGATCGTTCCAGGCTGCTGCTGATCAATTTATCTGAAGGATATTTTTTTAAATAACCGGCGAGCCGTTTGGCCTGATTCTGTCCAATCTCATTCAGCGGAGCATTAATGCCGCGCCCCTGCAGAAGGCCTTTTATGTTGTAGTCTGTCTCACCATGGCGGGCGATAAACAGTCGGACTTTACTCATTTTTTCTTTTGTTTTGCTTCCAGGACTGCTTTTTGAACATGCCGGTCAATTTTTTTTACATCTTCGGGCGGCATGTTTTCATACATCGAATACCTCACTAAAACCATTTTCAGGACTCTGTCATTCAATGGTAGTTTATCTGTCGGGGGATTTTTGGCATTTATCCAGTCCCAGAATCTGCGGAGCAGACCAATTTTGAAGAGAAAAAAGTAGATGATACCAAGCACAACAGCTGTGTACATTCCGGTGATACCCATAAAACTGAGTACAACGGCCGCCACCAGTAACTGAAAAAAATCTTTATTGAAGAGCGACAAGAGTGGTGTGATAATTCGATTTACGAACGCGCTTTTTTGATGATACCACCAATAGTGAAACACCAGAGCTATCAGAGCGGCAATCCAGGCGTTCATCAAAAAAGCCAGGATAAAAAAGAGAATCATGGCAAGCGAGTCGGCACTGTCGATCCAGACAACGGCTTTGGTGATCAGCTCTTCGAAGGGATATTTCTTCATCAGTCCGGGAACGTACTCCTTGATGGTGCTCCGAGTGGCATGAAACCAGTGGCCGCTTGAAGTTACGGTAGAAAACGGGGTTTCAAGTATGTTGATTGAATGAGCTCGTTTAGATTCCATAGTTTGGTAAGATAGGCTCTATTCATAAAAGATGGTAGAAGGATTCTGTTTGGGACCCATCCCCTGCCTTCCGAAGCTTCAGCGCAGGCAGGCCCGGCTCCCTCCCTATCCCGACTGAAATGCGTCGGGACAAGGAGGGAGTGACTTTTTGCAGATTATCCAGCCGAGATAGGCCTTCGTCTGCCTGTTGCAGTTTCGGGCTGACAAATTTTTTGTGGAGAGACGAAAGGGTTGAGGGAGTTTGGTATGGAACTCTGCAGACGCGCCAAAGGCATCCCCGTGGGAAAAAAGCAATCGTCAGCCGAGTGAGTGAGCCTTACAAAAAAAGTCCCTCTTTGTTTCAGTGGTGACTTTCCAGTGAAATAGGAGCCTGACCGGCTACCGGCGGTAGGGATTTAGGTTGGGTCAAACGAGAGGAAGGGGTTGGAGTGGGTCTTCCAAAAAAATCCCGGACAGTTGCCCGCCCGGGATTCCATGTTAACTATAAACAGAAAGCATACCAGCTACGGAATAATACTTTCTATCCGTCATTAGACGTTCTTTTCAGTCGATGGTTTGGACGGCTAACGGAGACTTTGGTGATTTATTGGAAAAATTTTTCTCTGTGATATTCTGCAAATTGAATTAACCGCTCGGCGACATCGGAATAGGCTTCAATTACATTCACTTTTTGTACGTATCGTAAACCTGATGAATAATGGATTTCGTCTGCCGTTTGCAGTTGACGGCTGATGAATTCTATGTCTGAATGATCAACCACACAATGATAAACCAGCAACTTGAACTCCGCACTTTGATGCTTGCACCCGGACTCTGGCAGGAACCCCGTCAGGTTTGCCGGGGTGCTCTGCCAGGTCCTTTTTTTGCCACCTGTACCCTGAACCCTGCACCCCTCAGCGCTTTGCGTCCACTGCGGTTAAACCCTGGCACGAACCATGTCACAATTTTTCAAACCTGGAACCACTCTCAAACTCTCGAATAAATGGATTACCACAATCATATTCACTGGCTGTAGCTTTTAATACCAGAAATTTATGGTATCTATTGCTAAATAATAATATTAAAAAATATTCTATATTTTGATTTAAAATCTAAAGCTATTCTACTAATGAAAGAAAATAACGAAGAAATTGATAAACAAATAATTGCCTCTGCTTTCTTTAAACAACTTGATCTTGTTTGGAGTTTGGTTAAGTATATATCGACTATTGAGGTAGGAACACTTATTGGGTGGTATTACCTAAATGAAAACTATTCACACTTAGCTTCACTCTTACTATTTGTATCTGTAATATTATTAATTTTTGTAATAATTTTAATACAAAGACACTCAATTTTGCTTGAAAGATATAGAGTAAAGCTTGGAGATACTTTAAAAAAACCAAACACTTATCCTGGTACTAATAAAGATTTCTCTGAGCCTAATATTAAATTTTTAAACATAAATATTAGAGGTCATGTTACTGCGCGCTTAATTGCATTTTTTTTAGTTATTGTAAATTTCATTTTGTTTATTTATGAATTAAAATTACATCTTTTTCACTGTCTTGAAATTTCACTTTTTTTACTTTACTATATTAGTATTTTTATACTAATGATTATTATTATATCCATAGTTCTCCTCACACATGGATAGGTTATCCGGGGGAAAATGCGAGTATTGATATTAAT
>SLPZ01000132.1 GCA_007131725.1 Balneolaceae bacterium | reverse complement strand
TTAAAAAGCGGAGAAAATTCTGATGGTGCTACCTCCGCTTATATATTGATGGTATTTATCCGGCCATTTTTGAGGTGTCCACAGTGTTAGAATCAACGGGCAGCCAGGTTTCATCAAATGTAGCCACAATGTGATTGGCTCCTCCGAATACGCCCAGAACCCTTGCTTTGCCGTTACCGTTATTTGTAAGATTGTGGGGAACCATTTTTGGTACCAGTACAATTTCTCCTTCGGATAGACTCCCTTTTTTACCGTCAATTTCTGCTTCTACGCTGCCTTCAAGAATTACCAGAATTTCCTCGGCACTGTCGGTATGACGGCCAAGAGTATCGCCGGGATTCAGCTCAAAATAGACCGTAGCGGTGCTTTGGGTGCCATTTGCCCCGAACAGAGGAAAAGTTGCACGGCAGTGCTGTTTAGGGTTGTGTTTCCCGGTAAATTCAGTCAGTTCAAGGGTGTTTAAATTTACTTTTTCCATGGCATTTTGGATTAGGTTGCGGGTTTTGTTCCATGGGTAAAGTAAACCGCTGCAGAATCATTGTATTGAAGAAATGCGACATCTTATTTTTAGCTGATAAATAAAATTTCAATGCATCAGCTTTTTTAGCACCCTATTTTATTGATATCTGCTAAACAAATTTTCAAAGCAATCATGATAAAATATCATATCTCTTCTCTGATTATCCTTACCATAATTCTAACTTTTTTCGCCGCCGCATGTGATACAAACCGGCAGGATGACATTTCACAGACTCAGCTTGAAGACCGCATCAAACCGCTGGCAGAAAATCCGTATTACTGGCAATATAAAGGAGAGCCTGTCTGGCTGATTGGCGGGAGCTGGCAGGACAATCTATTCAACCATCCGACTCTACTGGAAGAACACCTCGATGTGATGACTTCCGTCGGCGCCAATTATGTGCGAAATGTGATGAGCCACCGGAATGTCGGCAATGTATTCGCTTTTGAACAAAATGAAGAGGGATTGTTTGATCTGGACCGCTGGAATGATGAATACTGGGAGCGTTTCGAAAACTTCCTGGAACTGACGTATGACCGTGACATCATTGTACAGCTTGAAATCTGGGCAACATGGGATCTGTATGAAGACCATCAGTCTTTAGGAGGCTGGACCTATCACCCCTACAACCCCGAAAACAATATCACATATTCACCGGAAGAGTCTGGACTACCAACCGTCATCGATTATCCGCCGCAAACCAACCCGACCGACCATCCCTTTTTCCGAACCGTCCCCGATCTTGAGGACAATGAGCTGTTGCTCGAATATCAAAAAGCGTACGTTGATAAAATTTTATCCTATACGCTGAACTATCCCCACATTCTTTACACCATGAACAACGAAACCGGTGAACAGGTGGAATGGGGAGATTTTTGGGCCGATCATGTGCGCAGCAGAGCCGAAGAAGCCGGAACAGTCGTGGAAATAACCGATATGCGCCGAAATGAAAATATCCGAAGTGAAGACCACGCTCATATCCTGGATCAGCCGGAGCGTTACACTTTTCTTGATATTTCACAAAACAATGCTTGGAGTGGAATTGGTGAGCAGCATTATGATAATATTCTCTATATCCGAGACCTGATTTCCGCCCATCCGCGTCCCATCAACAATAATAAAAATTACGGAGCAGCCCGCGGCGGAGAGGAAGAATCGGTAACCCGGATGGGGCGAATATTGTTTGGCGGTGCTGCCAGTGCGCGCTTCCACCGTCCGCATCCCTACGAAGACCCTGAGTATATGTACGAAAAATCAGATTTTGGATTGGGCCTCAGTCCCAGAGCTCAAAATATCATTCAATCACTCAGTTTGGTGGTAAATGAAATCCCACTGGTACGCATGGAACCGATGAAAGATCTGCTTTTTGACCGGGAGGAAAATGAGGCCTATCTGCTGGCAATACCCGGCGAGCAGTACGCCATCTATTTTCCTGATAGAGGTTCGGTGGGGCTTGCCATCGAAAATGAGGCCACTGAATTTGAATATCGCTGGATCAACCTTGACCAAAGCGAGTGGGGCGAGTCCTCAACACTTACCGCCGGGGATGATGCCCTCTTCACCACTCCTGCTGATGGCCATTGGGTTGTTTTGATTAAGGAAGCGAATTAGATCACATCTGGTTGTAATGCTGTAGGTAAGTTGTGAATGTGATGACAAAAATTTCACTGGTGGCGGTAATTCTTTAGAGGGAATTCGTCAGACGAACTTCTTGTGCAATGTGGTTTCCTTTAATTTTTGAAGGTTTTTTTGCGTGGAATTATTGCTTCAACTATTCGTCAGACGATGTTTTTTGAAAAAATCTCTGCGCTCCCCTGCGCCCCTTCGGTTTGAAAGCATTGAAATCGTGGCACCACTTCTATGATAAATGATATGGTTTGTTAAATTGAAAGTGGTGCAACGAATTTACGACCCGAACACACCCCTGACAACTACGCTGAACGCTCCGTTGTCTTTCCCCTCTCGAGAGGGGATGTCCTTCCCACAACAAGCTCAAATCACCGCCCGCGCTGCATCAGGTAGCCGGGGTCGTCTGAAATTGTCAGAATATAAACGTGTTCACCCGGAAGCTGTTCAGGAAGCTGAATGGTCAGATTATTATTGCTCATCGTCCAGTTCAGTTTTTCACCGGTTGCCAGCAAATTAATTTCTGCATCATCCCCCGGCAAAACCCACGGAATGGTGATCTCTTCTGCATCAACCACGTTCATCAGCATCACGTAAAGTGTTCCATCTTTCCAGGTAAAGCGGATGTCATCTCCGGCAGTTGATGTTGCCTCTGCCGTAAACCAGGGGCGCGTTCCGTAAATTGCCTCACCGTTCACATTCAGCCACTCCCCCATTCCCAACAGCAGGTTTTTCTGGATTTCAGGAATGGTTCCGTCCGCTTTCGGGCCTACATTCAGCAACAGGTTTGCGTTCTTGGAAACATTGTCTACAAGCAGCCTGACCAGCTCTTCAACCGTCATATAATCCTCAAGGGGCTCATTGCTGTTGTAACCAAACGACTGCCCCATTCCTCGGGTATTTTCCCATTTGTGATCTATGAGCTGATCAATCACATCATACTCATACTCCTGGGTAAAAAAGTCGCCAAAAATTCCGCGTACCTGTCCCCAGCGGTCGTTTATAGCAACCTCTTTGCCCCACTCTTCGGCCTGATTATAATAATAGGCAATCAGTTCACGGGTCCGAAAAACTTCAAGAGGCTGCAGCCAGTCACCATCAAGCCAGAGTACATCCGGTTCAAACAGGTCGATAATTTCTTTGATTTTTGCATGCATAAATTCAATGTACTCATCACTGATATAATCCGGATGCGGACCGGAATATTCCGGCGTATAATAGTTTAGCATCCCATGGTAAGACGGCCCATACTTCATTCCGCGTGCCCTTACCGATTCGCCAAGTTCACGAATCAGGTCACGTTCCGGCCCCATTTGGGCAGCGTTCCAGTCGGTCAGGGCTGAATCCCAGAGCGGAAATCCATCGTGGTGCTCACCCACCGGAATCACGTACTTCGCACCAGCCCTTTCAAAAAGATCAGCCCATTCTTCGGGATCCCAGTTCTCGGCCTTCCAAAGCGGAATAAAATCTTCGTATTCAAAATCCTCACCCCAGGTTTCCCTGTGATACTCATATACGGGATGATCTTCCTGGTACATGTATGTAGGATACCACTCGGCATACATTCCCCGCGGCACCCATGCCGGAACCGAGTACACTCCCCAGTGGATAAAAATGCCGAATTTGGCATCTCTGAACCATTCGGGAGTTTCATGCTGCATAATGGAGTCCCAGTTGGGATTCCAGGTTTGTGCCATAGCCTGTTTGTTTAAAGATTGAAGATTTATTATAAGTGCAACCAGCACAATAGTGATTGTGGTGAAATTAATTGGTTTTCCGGTTTTCATGAATTATAAATTAAGATTAGAAATTGACTGTCCCCTTCTTTTTATGATAATAAAAACACAATGAAAGTTTTATGATTTCCATATTATTTTTAATCCTAATATGAACTGTATGAGTTTTTTTATTTGGATAAAAAATCCCTGCCATTACAGAATGTTAAAAACCCTCACCAAAATGTGGTTACAGCCACAGAAACATTAAATCAAATAAGTATTCCGTGCTTCTCCGTGTTTCAGTGGCAATTATAAGTGATTCTACTGGAAACTTTGTGAGTAATCTGTTCGAAGTAAATTGAATCCCCTCTCGAGAGGGGAAATGTGATGATGAAAGTGCGTAGCACGGTTCATCGAACGAGGGGTGTGTCCCTGAATAAGACTTCGCGCCCCAAAGAACACACCCCTTGCCAGTCAAGAAACCACGACAAGTCGTGTTTTTGACTAACTTATCCCCTCTCAAGAGGGGATGTTTTTGTGCTGACAAGCCATTTACCCACAAAGTTTCCAGTAAAACCTTATAAATAAACAAATAATCTCTACCTCCACTATTTTTAGTAGATTTCTGTCTCTGATATCTCTTTAACTCATGTTTAAATCATTTTTTTAATTACATTTGAAATCAATCACTCCGAACAGATAATTCAACGACAACTCTTTTATGATGTCTTCAACTTCACCTGTGTGGTTGCTCAGCGCTATTCTTTTTATTCTGATCGCATCCTGTACTCCCGACCAGCCTGAACCTGTCATAGACCTTGACCGTGAGGAGTACCGGACCTGGCACTCTTTCCTTGGAGATAAAGAAGCATCCCAGTACTCTTCCCTCGATCAGATAAACCGTGACAATGTTGCAAGCCTGGAAGTGGCATGGACATTCTCCACCGGTGATCTCGTTGAAGGCGAACGAACCGAAATTCAGGCCAATCCGCTCATTATCGACGGAATTTTGTACGGCACCTCCCCTTTGAAAAAAGCTTTTGCACTGGATGCTGCCACAGGAGAAAAAATCTGGATGTTTGATCCGTTTG